>JAGWYI010000543.1 GCA_018969455.1 Bacteroidota bacterium
GGACCAAATTCCATACGCCCTTGTACCCAACCCACGACATTACCTTCCGCTAGTAATTGCGCCGTTTTATCTGCCAAATCTTCAAATTGATCAAAATATTGGCCAATGGCCTGATATTTTCGGGTTACCAATTGAACATCACGCTCGCTGCAGCTGGGTCCCAGATAACTGCCCTGCATCCCATCCAAACCTGAAGGCGTAATCCGTTCTTCTCCAAAATACAAATGCTGCGCTGCCAAAGCGGCCCCCAATGCACCACCGGCATCGCCCGCAGCAGGCTGAATAAATACGTTTTGAAAAATGCCAGCGGTCTGAAGTTTGCCATTGGATACACAATTAAGCGCAACCCCTCCAGCCAAACACAAATTTTCAGAATCGGTAAGGCGTTTGGCCTCTTTTGCCATGCGAAGTACCACCTGTTCTGTAACTTGCTGAATCGCCAATCCCAAATTGCAGTGGTGCGCCTCCAAAGGATCTTCGGGCTGCCGTTTTTTAAACCCAAACAAACGCTCCCAATCAGCATCGTTTACCATGCGAAGCCCGGTAGCATAATCAAAATAACGCTGATTAAGCCAGATAGAGCCATCTTCATGGATGTCAATCAATTCATTTTCAATTACTTGAATATAGCGCGCAATATCTGGTGACTCTGGATTGCCATAAGGCGCCAAACCCATCAGTTTGTACTCACCTGAGTTGACCCGAAAGCCCAAAAAGTAGGTAAAGGCTGAATATAATAAGCCTAACGAATGCGGAAAACGCAATTCCCGCAAAATTTTCATGTTTTTACCGTCTCCAAAACAGATGCTCGCCGTTGCCCATTCCCCTACACCATCAATGGTCAAAATGGCCGATGATGCAAACGGTGAAGGATAAAATGCACTCGCAGCATGCGACAAATGGTGTTCCGGAAACAGTAACTTCAACTTTGCCTTATTGAAATCCCCAATTTTGGCCAATTCCTCGCGTAAAGCCCGCTTCAAAAACAATTTTTCTTTCAACCAAACAGGCATGCCTGTCAAAAAGGAACGCACACCCCGCGGTGCAAAAGCGTAATAGGTTTCCAGCAGACGTTCAAACTTCAGCAAGGGTTTGTCGTAAAACACCACTGCATCCAATTGTTGGAGGTTTAAACCCGCTTCCTCCAGACAATACTTCACAGCATTGGCCGGAAAACCCGGATCATGCTTTTTACGGGTAAAACGCTCTTCCTGGGCCGCCGCAATCAATACGCCGTCGCGCAGAATAGCCGCCGCCGAATCATGGTAATAGGCAGAGATGCCAAGTATATTGGGCATTATTGGTGCGTGCTTAGGTAATTAATTAGGTAATTTGCAACAATGGCATTACCGAGATTATTCCAATGGTACCCATCATCTGATCGTACACATTTGCCATTGTTCTGCGCATTGGAAACTGCGTCTGGCAACCCGTCAACGAATGGAATGTTGTTTTCTCCAAATAAACGCTTAAACTCATTGTATTGGGGATTGAAATTGTCGGCATCAAATGCAATCAATTGGGTTGTTGGAGGAATAATTGATTTTACCTTTTTCATCACCACATCCGTCATGGCCACACTTTTGGCAAAAAGTGGATATTTTAAATCCTGTTCTCCAATAAATTTTTCGGCGGGTTCTTTGGGAACAACATCAAAAGTTCCTGCACCTTCAGCCAGGCGCTTGAAAATAAAATACATAAAATAAGAGTATGGCTTGATATTCCGCGGATAACGAGCCGCTGTTCGATATACGATGCTGCCGTTTTCAAGCGTGTAAGGCCGACGTGTATGGACTTGATAAACCGCTGCCTCTTCCAGTTTCCAGTAATTGTCGAGGAAATCATTGCAACAGACTTCCCATACAACGATATCTGGTCGAATTTCCTGGATGTACTTTTCCATTAACATACATTCCTGGGTGCTGCCAAACCCGGCTGCTCCCAACGCAAATACTTCGACAGAAAGTGAATCGCCAATGATTTTGTAAAACAAATGCTCATCGCCTGTTTGAATGCAAGCGGTATAAGAATCTCCAACAAACAATACTTTTTTCCGATCCTTTACCTCCGGATTACCCCAACGCCGAAACCCATATTTGCCAAACGATATATCTACGGTATAACTGGAATCACATTTGTCCCGCAGTGTTCCCTGATATTTAAATCCTTCTTGCGGATGCCAGCCATAAACTGGATCAAGCACCCTGTAATTGTGGGGCGGGGGGGCGGGAGGATCGGCTACCCATTGCGGGTTAAAGCGGAAAATAATTTCGATGAGGCCGAATATGAATATGAAGCCGATAAGCATGGTAATTGAACTCAACAGGATCAATTTTCCAGTGCTCATTTTTTTGGGAGATTCTGCCATTTTGCAAAAGTTTGATGGCAAAAGTAAAACAGGATATTCACAATCTACCCTTACCCTGCACAAAAATTGCCCACAAAATCCCCTACATTTGTTCACAAATCACCAGCACAGTCATGCTCAACATACCCACACCTACCCTAAGCCAGGTTTACGCATTTACCATTACCAGCCCCGATCTCGAAACTTCTTCTGCTTTTTACCAAAAACTGGGCTTTAAAGAACTGTTTCGATCCGATTTCCCCTTCCCACTCATCCTGATTTCCGATGGCAGCATTCAGATTATGCTCCGTAAAGACCCCACGCCTTACATTGCACTCTCGTATTACGTGGCCGATATAGAAAAAACCGTGGCCGATCTGGAACAAAACGGCCTGACTTTCACGCAAAAACCTGCCGAAAAAGACCTGGTGAAACGCGCTATTTTCCACACTCCCGATGGTGCAACGCTAAGTTTGGTGGGCTTTACAGAAGGCATCCCCCAGCCTGCGGGCGCAACGCTCCTCAACACGGCGCCGAGCGATTACGCCAATACCGCAAAATACACCAATCAAAGCCTGGGCCTGTTTGGTGAATACGCCTTTTCGGTGGCCGATTTGGGTCAATCCATCCAATTCTGGGAAAAATTAGGTTTTGCTGTGCTTCACAAAACCGATGCGCCAAGGACATGGGCTATTTTATCCGACGGAC
>JAGWYI010000544.1 GCA_018969455.1 Bacteroidota bacterium
GCAATACCCTACTTTTCATATGCAATCACTCAAAGAATACGGCGCCCAACCGCTTCAATGCATGATGCAAGATAGCAGTGGCTGGATGTGGTTTGGCGGGAAAGGCCAGTTGCTCCGGTATGACGGATTTCAATTTCAAGCTGTATTACTACCCGAACCCTTTAAAAACATTGGTATTACGGCGCTTATCCAAGCGAATGGATGCATTTGGGCCGGCTTCGACAACGGTCTGATCGGCTATTTGCCAGCGCACGCGCTTTTTATTCCCCAGAAACCAAATTTCAATTCAGATTTACCCCAATTTGATGCAGGGTTCAAATTATGGACGCCGGAGGAAGGACTACCCGGCAAAAAAATTACGGCCTTTGCAGCAGATCCAAATGGCGGATTGTGGTTTTCAAGCTACGGTGAAGGCTTGTATTGCGCCGTAAAAGGGCATATTTATCAATGGAACCAGGAGGATGACGGACTGGCTAACGACGAAATATATACCATTTGCGCCGATCCATTGGGACGGATATGGGTTGCAACCGATGCCGGTATCAGCATTTGCAGGATGTCAGACGATGGCAAAAAACAAATTTCCAGCCTGAACACCCAAAACAGCTCTATGCCCGATAATCTTGTTACCGCATTAATGCCCGATGGATTTGGAAACATGCTTATCGGCACCTTCGAACATGGTGTACTGCGCTACCACATATCCAATCATTTCTTGGAAAACTGCACACCCAATTGGAATTTTGGCGCTGTAAATCAGATACTTACATATGGAACTGACGATATTTGGGTAAATACTACAGGCGTCGGATTGGCACATATCGATACCCATGCGGGTACCCATTTCGCCGTACCGGCAGGAAAAAGTGCGCCGTATTCAAGGTACGCCAAAGTGTTTAAAGACCGGGAAGGTTTGCTTTGGACCCTGAGCGAACAAGGTCGTCCTGCCACCGCCAATATGCGATTTGGCTTTTTGCCACTCCCCTACCGCGACATTCAGGCTGTTTGTGTAGACGTTCAAAACCAGGTATGGATCGGAACAAAAAACGGGGCATATCGGTATGCCAACCATACCCTGACAACCATTCTGCCTGAAAGCGAAAACATCCTCTCCATTTGGCAAGCACCCGATGGAAGCATTTGGTGTGGAAGTTTTGGAAACGGCGTGTATCAATTTTCCGCGGATGGTCAGAAATTGTACCATTTAAACGAAAAAAACGGGCTCCTGAATGGCAGTGTGCTTTCCATATCGGGCAATTCAAACCTGATTTGGCTGGCAACTTTGGGTGGCGTTGTCGCCCTGGAATCTGAATCTCCAGGCAAAGCGGCCAAAATTAAAGAACATCCCGAACTCGGTTCCTGCTATGTTTATAAAATTTGGGCCGACCAAACAGAGGGTTTTTGGTTTTGTACCGACGGAAAAGGCTTGCTCTACTGGAAAAATGGAAAGGTTCAAGCTTTTTTATCCGCAGGAACTACCCCCATAAAAACCATTTATTCTATTTCACAAGATAACAAAAATAAAATTTGGTTTACAACTGAAAAAGGAAATCTCTTTTGTTACGACGGCCAAAAATTCGAAAAACCCGTAGATGCTTCCGCCTTACATAGCCCCAATATTGCCGGTTTGGCCACATGTCCGGATAATGAACTGGTTCTGGCCTATGAAGACGGGCTCGAAATTTTCAATATTGACCGAAATGCGCACCTCCGGTTTTACGATGCCGCACTGGGGGCGCCTCTCCGGGAAACCAGCTTGAATGCCATTTGCACCGATACACGCGGTAACATTTGGATAGGCAGCGAGGGCGGGTTGTTGCGCATTGCAGGCTATAAAGCGGGGTACCTTGAAGATCCTATTCCGGTAATCAGCTCGGTTTCTGTTTTTGATCATTTCTTTGACTTTTATCAGAAATCGACCTTTCATTACGATGAAAACTATTTCAGTTTTCACTTTGCCGGACTGTGGTATACCAACCCAGAATCGGTGTTGTATCGCTACAAATTGGAAGGATTTGACCCTGAATGGAAAACAAGCAAAGATCGCATTGCCACATACCCGAAGTTACCGCCTGGAAATTACACTTTTCGGGTTCAGGCCAGCGAACATGGCAATTTCGATGGGGTGCCTGTGGCATCCTGGCAATTTACCATCTCCCAACCTTTTTGGAAACGTTGGTGGTTTGTGCTAAGCGCTTTATTATTGGGCGCAATTTTACTTTATACCCTCATTCGATTGCGTGAAAACAGGCTTAAAAAAGCCGAAAGTCTTAAAAAAGCCATGGTAGAGTCCCAGTTTTCAGCACTGAAAAGCCAAATTAATCCGCATTTTTTGTTCAATAGTTTTAATACCCTTATCACCATAATTGAGGAAAACCCCCATACTGCCGTCGCATATGTAGAACATTTATCCGATTTTTACCGATCAATTATGGTGTACCGCGAACGCGACCTGATTCCTTTACAAGAAGAAATGACATTGGTTCGAAATTTTGGCTTTTTGCTTAAAAACAGATACGGAGACAATTTTTCCCTGAAAATGCCCGAATACCACGGGAACGGACAAATTATGCCCCTTACGCTGCAAATGCTGGTGGAAAACGCAGTGAAACACAACATTATATCAGCCGCAAAGCCCCTTCATGTTGAAATTTTCCTCGAGAAACCAGGATACATCACCGTACGAAATAACCTGCAAATGAAAATCAAACCCGAGCCAGGCGCTCAATTTGGCTTGAGAAGCCTGGTTGAACGGTACGCTCTGCTCGGAGAAAGGCCGGTTTTGATTCTAAAAAACAATGCATGGTTTTCAGTGGAAGTTCCAATCGTTTAAATCGGCTAAGGACATAAAAAAGGCAGGAAAACGATATTAACCCCATTCCGTGTTCTATAGAGGACTTCCAGTTTCTAAGAAACTGTTTTAAAACCTCCGGAATAGATGAAAAGTAAAGATTTTGGCGCCAGGCAAGGCTTATTTTTGAGGGAATAGCCATGTCCTATTGCCGAAAAAATAAATGCAGCATGGCGTTAAAAGAT
>JAGWYI010000545.1 GCA_018969455.1 Bacteroidota bacterium
GAAGCGGCCACGCGGGGGTTTAGGAAACGCAGTTGGGGTTTGTCATTTTTGGGTTCATATTGCAAGATTTCAGCTTGTTGTGCCGCTTTTAGCACTTGAACCACCGTTTCAACGGGCAATTTGGCAAAGTGGGCCACATTGGTTTCACTGATTTCCACCCATTGATTCTGGATACCGGGGTAGGCACGCAACAGCACTTTTGTAACCACATCGGCCTGTTTGTTGCGCAACTGATAATCGTACAAGCTTTCTCTTTGAGCAACAATCATGGCGCTGGCCGGCAATTCTGCCGCTTCCGGAATGGTGATATGGCCTTCCTGTTCCAGCATTTTCAAAGTGGCGTGCGTAGGAGCGGCATCTAAACCAAATTTTCTGCAAAAATCCTGAAAATCAAAATCATAGGATTCATCCCGGCCAGCTCCGATGGCCACCTGACAATAATTGCAAAGCGCCTGGTAGGTTTTTCGCAACTGATCAAGATCGGGGAAAGCCGTTTTAAGATAAAAACGCAAGTTTTCTGCATCTACCGGTTCATACAAAAGGGTAGCATAAGCCTTTTGTTGGTCGCGTCCGGCCCTGCCTGCTTCCTGAAAATAGGCTTCCAGGCTTTCTGGCAGGTGAAGGTGTACCACAATGCGCACATCAGGTTTGTCGATACCCATTCCAAAAGCATTGGTAGAGACAATCACCCGGGTTTTTCCCTGCATCCAGGCATCTTGTCGGAGGTTGCGTTCTTCCGGTTTTAATCCGGCGTGGTAGAAATCGGCAGCGATGCCGTTTTTTTGCAGCCATTGTGCAATTTCCCGCGATTCTCCTCGGCTGCGCACGTATACGATGCCAGTTCCGGGTACTTTTCGCAAAATATCCACCAGTTTTTCCCGCTTTCGATGTTCGTACAAGACCGAGTATGACAAATTGGGGCGTGCAAAACCCTGTTGAAACACCTGTTTTTTTCGGAATGCCAGTTTTTCCTGAATATCCACAACCACCGGCTCGGTAGCAGTAGCGGTGAGTGCCAGGATGGGCGCCTGGGGTATAATTTCTCGAATTTGGGCAATTTCAAGATAGGGTGGCCTGAAGTCATAACCCCATTGGCTGATACAATGTGCTTCATCCACAGCCAGGAGATTTACCTCCATCCGTGCGATGCGCGCGCGCGCGAGTTCAGTAAGTAATCGTTCGGGGCTGATATACAACAACTTATAAGCTCCGTTGCATGCATTTTCAAACGTGATATCGATTGCACGGCGGTTCATGCCCGAAAAAAGCGCAGCAGCGGGTATGCCTCTTTTTTGGAGGTTGTATACCTGATCTTTCATTAAGGCAATAAGCGGCGACACCACGATACAAATACCTGGTTGGCAAAGTGCAGGGACTTGAAAACAAAGGGATTTGCCGCCACCGGTAGGCAACAGCGCCAGGGCGTCTTCTCCACGCAAAACAGCGTCGATGATTTCAGCCTGAAGGGGGCGAAATTGTTCGAATCCCCAATATTGTTTCAGAATCTCGAGCGGATTCATAGGTTCAGGCAGGGGTAATACCCAGATTTTTACTAAATGCAGCGTGAAAATCGGCATCCATGGTCATGCTGCGTTGTAATTTTCAATGATTTTGGCCTAGTCTTGTGCGATCCGATACCGCGAAGGCCGACACCATACATACTTAAACCGACCCAAATGTAACCTAATCCTTGGAAAAAACAGGTTTGGGACGGGGTAACAGCAAAAACGCCTACAGGATAAACCTGCAGGCGTTGCGGAGGAAGAGAGATTCGAACTCCCGGTACCTTTCAGTACGACGGTTTTCAAGACCGCTCCATTAAACCGCTCTGGCATTCCTCCGTTTGCGAAGCGACATTCGCTTTTAGCGGCGCAAATATAGAGCAATAAATTTGATACTGCAAAGCAAAATTTAAAATATTGTTTACCCCTAATCGGTAATGGGCATTTTGAAGCTTTGCGGAACGCCGTCTGTTTCGGCTATTTGTTGGAAGTAAGTTTCAAGATAAGCTTCCACCTGATCGATGCTGTTGCGCGACAGGTACTTGTTTTCGCATACTTTGATCAATTTTTCGTGGTTGGCTTTGATGAGCTGCGTGGCGCGTTTCAAAGCGTCCTGTTTGATGCCGGAAGCCATCAAAAAACGATCGCGCACTGTTTTTAGTCCACTATCCGAGGAGGGGCTGGAATAGGGGGCGCTCACAAGTCCGGAAAAGTCGAAATCGTAGGGCAGTACAATGATTTTGCCCGACTCGGGCGCGCGCAGCAAGCGCACATTTCGGATCATGGCAATTTCCCAGTCTGTATTGCCAATCATGTAATTAAACACTGAAACCAGGGCAGCCTGATTCATGAGCAGGCTGTCGGGCGGGGTTCCATAGCTCTCCACGATTTGACCTTTCAGGCGCGCGGCAGTTTCCTCTTCATCTTCCACCAGCATGGCAAACATGGTTTTTTTTGATTTTTCCACGTGCGTGTCGCGTAAAGTAAGGCGAATCAAGCGGGCTTTTACGCTGAACGGTGTGAGTTGCTCAAACATCCGGTAAGCGAGGTACTCTTTGATCAGGAGTTCGTCGGCATCCGAATTGTCGCTATAGGGGAGCACGAGTTTTAGTTCGTTCAGGGTGTCAAAGCCTGCCGAAGCGAGCATTTTTTTTGAAAATTTCAATTTAAGCGGCGGTATTTCCGAAATTTTCCGGCGGTATTTCCCGCGCGGGCGCAGCTCTACTTTGAAATTTTGATTGTCATCGGTAATCAGGTTGCCGGGAAAGTACTGATTGGTTTTTTTATTTTCTACCAAGGTGGTAAAATCTGCCTCCAGGGTAATTTTTGCACCTTCCGTTTTGGTCAGATAATCCAGAATAGAAGATGCGGCGGGTTTGGCTGCGTTTTGCGCCTGAGCCTTTTGAGCCCAAAGAAGGAGGGAAAAAAGAAAGTATACGAAGATGCGTTGGATCGTTTTCATGATGTCAGAATTTAATTCTGAAAATGGGGTTTGTGGTGTTGAATAAATTCGGGTTGCGTTCGTGTGTTTGG
>JAGWYI010000546.1 GCA_018969455.1 Bacteroidota bacterium
ATTTGCCTGCCAGCCAACAGCACGTTTTTGCTACAGACACCGGACCAGGAAATACGTTAATAGATGCCTATTGCCGCAAATTATTTGATGTACCCTACGATGAAGACGGTCGAATTGCCGCTGCCGGAATACCCGATCCCGCCCTTCTGGAGGCTTTTCTGGAAGATCCGTTTTTCCAGCGTACCGCACCCAAAACCACCGGACCCGAACAATTCAGCATGACCTGGGCCGAAAGCATCTTTGCCCGGCATCCAAAAGGACGCCTCAATCCTTACGATCAAATTGCTACACTCACCTGCCTGACAGCAAAAACCATTGCCCATGCCATGAAAACAAGCCCGGAAAGCGGAAAACCCAAAGCAATATACCTGAGCGGCGGCGGCGCCAACAACAATATGTTAATCAAGCATTTAAAACAACTTTTACCTGCCTGGGAAATTAGCCCGGTTGACAAACTGGGCATGCCGGGCGCAGCCAAGGAAGCTGTACTATTTGCCCTTTTGGCCAACGAAACCCTGGCAGGCAGCCCTCTGCCCAACTTGGAACTCGGTGGTTTGCCGTATTTTACCATGGGAAAAATTTCTTTGCCCCACTGAATCACCCCGCCTACCTTTGCAGCATGAACAAACGTGAACTCGTCCAACAGATTTTTGCAAAAAAGTCCTTCCTCTGTGTAGGTCTTGATCCGGAATTGTCCAAAATTCCTGCGCATTTGCACCAGGATCCGGACCCTGTTTTTGCCTTCAACGCCGCCCTAATTGATGCTACACGTGATTTGTGTGTGGCATATAAACCCAATTTGGCCTTTTTCGAAGCCCTGGGCCCAAAAGGCTGGTTAAGTTTCCAAAAAACGGTGGAATACATTGGCAAAGAACACCTGATCATTGCAGACGCCAAACGGGGCGATATTGGCAATACCAGCCGAATGTATGCCACGGCTTTTTTTGAACAGTACCATTGCGATGCCATCACGGTGGCGCCTTATATGGGCAGCGACAGTGTGCAGCCATTTTTTGATTTTCCCGATAAATGGGTGGTTCTCCTGGCCCTCACTTCCAATCCGGGCAGTGCAGACTTCCAGAATACCCTCCAATCACCCGAACAATTGCTGCTTTTTGAAAAAGTACTCCAAAAAGCGCAATCCTGGGGTAGCCCTGAAAATCTCATGTTTGTGGTTGGCGCTACACACCCGGAGGCCTTCGCGCAGGTACGCGCACAGGCGCCCGAGCATTTTTTGCTCGTACCCGGCGTGGGCGCCCAGGGCGGCGACTTGCAAGCCGTATGTCGCCATGGCATGAACGCCGACATTGGATTGCTCATAAACGCCTCAAGGGCAATTATTTATGCTGGATCAAATGTTGATTTTGCAGACAAAGCGCGCGCAGCTGCGCTCGATTTGCAAATTCAAATGGCTGATATAATTCAAAATAGATGAATTGGACGGATGAAATCTGGATGCGCCGCTGTTTCGATTTGGCGCGTTCGGGTGCTGGAAGCGTAGCGCCCAATCCTATGGTGGGGGCTGTTTTGGTGTACCAAAATCGCATCCTGGGCGAAGGATTTCATCAGCAATACGGCGGCCCCCACGCCGAGGTGCAATGCATCCGTTCCGTGTCGAGCGCCGACCGGCCATTCATGAGCAAAGCAACCTTGTATTGCTCCCTCGAACCCTGTGCCCATACCGGAAAAACACCCCCCTGTGTCGATTTGATCCTAGAACATCGAATCCCGAAAGTGGTTGTTTGCAACATAGATCCCAATCCGCTGGTGGCCGGAAAAGGTGTGGGGAAATTAAAGGCCGCAGGAATTGAGGTCATTCACGGTGTGCTTGAAAATGAAGGCGCCTGGCTCAACCGGATGTTTTTCAAATGGATTCAACACAAAAAACCCTGGATCATCCTGAAATGGGCGCAATCCAAAGACGCTTATCTGGGCAAAACAGCCCAACGTACCAGCATTTCAGGCCCTTTCGCCACTCGACTTAATCATCGATGGCGAAGTACCATCGATGCCATTCTCGTAGGAAATAACACGGCGCTGATAGACAATCCCAGGCTCGATACACGCCTGTATGGTGGACGGCCTCCCTTGCGCATCTCCATCGACCGCCATGGAAACATACCCGATTCGCATCATTTGTTAGACGACAGTCAGGAAACCTGGATTTTCGGTCCGCCTCGAACCGGAAACTGGACCAACTCGAAATTCATCGACCAACATGTACCGCTAGAAATCCCGGTTCTGCTTCAAAAACTATACGAAGCAGGAAAAAGCAGCCTTCTGGTTGAAGGAGGCGCCTTAATCCTGAAAACTTTTCTCGACGGGCACTTTTGGGATGAAATCAGGGTTATTGAAAATGCACATTATTTGAATGAGGGTATCCAGGCGCCGCGAATCCCAACACGCGCTCGACTCGTGGAGATTCAACAACTTCAGCAAGATAGCATTCAGGTTTTTAAACAAGATTTTTAGCAAAAATTTCCCGCTTAGACTTGCGATTCAATGTGCAGCTACCTATTTTCGTCCCAAGTACCATAATCCAAACATTGCATATGGCAGCAAAATCCATTATAAAAACCGGACAAGCACTTCTTGCAGAACCATTTATGCTTGATCCATACTTCAAACGAGCCGTCGTTTTGTTGTGTGAACACCACGATCAGGGAAGCGTGGGTTTTGTACTCAACAAATCAATAGATATGAAGGTAAATGATTTGATGCAGGATTTTCCTGCCTTTGAGGCAGGAGTTTTTTACGGCGGCCCGGTACAAACCGATACCTTGCATTATGTGCACAATGTTGGCGACTTGCTCGAAGACAGTGTTAAAGTGACAAATGGCGTATGGTGGGGCGGAAATTTTGACAAATTAAAATTTTTAATCAACATGAGCATGATCACACCTGAAAACATCCGCTTCTTTGTCGGATATGCCGGTTGGTCGGGCGGCCAATTAGAAGACGAAATGGAATCCGGCTCCTGGGTTACCGCCAATATGGACAGCAACTACCTGTTCAAATCC
>JAGWYI010000547.1 GCA_018969455.1 Bacteroidota bacterium
AAATCAAAGGTTAAATACACCTTTTCCTGAGGCTGCTGTGCAAAAGCGAAATTGCACAACAGCATGAAAAAGAAAAAGATGATGGTGCTGGACTTTGGAAAAAGCATGGCTTAATGGCAGTAATAAACGGGCTTTTTTCCCTTTAGCGCTTCAAATGTTCCTTTAAAAAATCAAAAAACGTGCGTTGCCACAGAATGCTGTTTTGCGGTTTCGACATCCAGTGGCCCTCATCGGGGAAATACAGGAATTTGGATGGAATACCGCGCAATTGTGCGGCCTGGAAAGCCTGAATGCCCTGGGTCACGGGAATGCGGAGGTCCAACTCGTTGTGTATCACCAGGATCGGGGTATCCCAATTCTGCACATACAAATGCGGACTCGCTTTGTAGTTGGCCGGTTTTGGGTTATTCCAGAATGCGCCTTCAAAATCATGGTTTACAAACCAGAGTTCCTCGGTTTCTGTGTAAAAGCTTTCCATATTGAAGATCCCGCAATGTGCAATGAAAGCTTTAAACCGCTTGTTGTGATTTCCGGCCAGCCAATACACCGAATAGCCGCCGAAACTGGCGCCAGCCGCCGCCATGCGTGCAGGGTCCACACCGGGCAATTTGGCCGCATAATCGGCAGCCGACAGCAAATCCTGCATCGGTTTTCCACCCCAGTCGCCCTGGATGGCGTCGCACCATTCCTGCCCCGACCCGGGCATGCCCCGGCGACAAGGTGCAATCACCACATAATCCTGGGAAGCCATCAGGGAATAATTCCAGCGATAGGAAAAGCTTTGGCTCAAGGCCGATTGGGGTCCGCCCTGGCAAACCATAATCGACGGGTATTTTTGCGTTGGATCGAAATTGGGCGGAAATACCATCCAAACGTTCATGGATTTTCCGTCTTTGGTCTTTACGGTGTGGCGTTCTACTTTGGGTTTGGCGACTTTTTTCCACACCACATCGGTAACGGAGGTCAATTTGCGCTCTTTAGCGTCTTCAATAGAAACGGCATATACTTCGGCAGGCTGATCCATTGCGGTTCGGGTGGCGATCAGGTTTTTGCCTGCCACTTTGAAAGAAGTATAATCGTATATACCGCTGGTAAGGGGGCGAATTTTGCGTGTGGCAACCTCTATTTCATACAATTGATAGGTAAAATTGATGCTAGATAGAAAATAGATATGCCTGCCATCGGCCGACCATTGCGGTGAATTGGCTTCAAAATCCCATTCTTTGGTGAGTTCTACTCGTTTTTTGGTTTGCAGATCGAGCATCATCAAACGGGTACGATCTGCTTCGTAGCCGGCATGTTCCATGCTGGTCCAGGCCAGGTATTTGCCATCGGGCGAAATGACCGGATCCATATCGTAACCGGGCAGATCGGCGGTAAAGTTTACGGTTTGATTGGTAAAGGTATCATAGCCATATAAGTCGGAGTTAGTGCTTTGTGCGGCTGCAGTACCCCTCAATTTTCGGCAGGTATACACAATCCAGCGCGTATCAGCGCCCCAGGTGATCTGCTCCATGCCGCCCATGGGCTGAAGCGGCGTATCATAGGCTTCGTTCATGATGGCGATTTCCTTGCCATCCAGTTTGTTGCCATCAAAAATCTGGTAAAACAGGTTGCTGTATTGGTAGTCGTGCCAGGACTTCCAGTGCCGGAACAAGAGCCCGTCAATCACCCGGCCTGTGGTTTGGGGCAGGTCGGTGTTGCGTTCGGCGGCGGTTTCGTCGTGTTTCACATCGCGGGTGTACAGCACTGATTCGCCGCTGGCAGCATACATAAAGCCGTTAATTTCCATCTCTGAAATTTGCACTGGCGCGCCTCCATCGCGGTTGATTTCCCAAAGTTTGCCGTCTTGCAAAAATCCGATTTTATTGGTGGAGGGCCGGAATGCGGCGTCGCTGGCGGTTGCTTCAGGGCTGGTAAGGGCCTTGCTTGTACCCGATTGCACATCCAGCAGATATAATACCCGGGTGCTTTTGTTGTCGGTTACATGGTATTGTTGTACACCATAAACGGCGTATTTGCCATCAGGAGAGACGCAATCGAGGCCAACCCGGCCGATTTGCCAAAGCAGCTCGGGGCTCAGGCGCTGATTTTGGCCTGTAGAAGCGGTAGAAAGCGACATGTTGAAAACAATTAATAATAGGAAGGCACGTGTCATCAGGATAGAATGTTTAATTTTAGCGCCCGAAGCAAAACACAAAAGTTGAATATTTCAAAAAAATCCAAAAAAAGTCGATGAAAAAGTATTTAGGGGAGTTCTTGGGCGTATTTTTTTTCGTGACGGCGGTATTGATGAGCACCTACAATGGGAATGCAGGGGCAACGCCCTGGGCAGCGGCAGCCATATGGATGGGTGTAGGCATTGCGCTGGCTCCGATTTCGGGTGCGCATTTCAACCCGGCAATTTCGCTGGCAGTTTTTATCCAAAAAGGAATGGACCGCACCGATCTGTTGTATTATTGGTTTGCGCAGATGCTGGGGGCTACGGTAGCAAGTGTTTTTGCATCTTTTCTTTTGAGTTGTGCCGGCGGTTTGGAAATTATTCCAACGCAACACCCATGGATATGCAGTGTATTGGCCGAGTTGATTGGCGTATGTGCATTGGTTTTGGTGTGGATTCGCGATCAACTGCAGCCTTGGATTCGGTTTGCAGCCTCGGGTACGGCCTTGGCCGCCATGGCACTGAGTTTGGGTTCCGGTTCGGATTGGGCTTTTAACCCGGCCTTAACCCTGGGGCGCATCATGATGGGCTCGCTTACCTGGCAGGATATGATGTTGCACTTGCCCAGTGCATTTGCAGGCGCTGCGCTGGCATGCAGCATCCAGCAAATTTTTACCCAAGATTCAAAATAAAAAATTTTGAATAAAAGCCGATTAAAATTTATATTTTTATTCAATATAATAGTTTTTTTATAATGTATACTTTACGCCGCCAGATTTTGTGCATAACGATCTTTATAAATCATTATAAATCATCGTAATCCATCCTGATTTATCCACAAAATCCGGCGAATCCTGG
>JAGWYI010000548.1 GCA_018969455.1 Bacteroidota bacterium
ATAATCCGACGCGCACTCCTGCGGAACCCCAGCCCGCAGGCCTCATACGCAAAAAATATGCCCGACTGGTAATACATACCTGTTTCATCCTGTGTCAGTTCTGCATAGGCCTGATACACACGCGCTTGCTCCTCATAATCTCCCGCGCGCACTTCCAGGGGCAAGCCAATGTCGTCATACACCGTCACATTGCTGCCTTCCCGGCCCAAAATCACCTTTTCAACAAAGGGAAATTGCTTGCGGCCAATCGGCTCCTCCAGCGAAGCCTCCAGCAACAGCGGATCATCGGGGTACAAATCCCATAAATACTTCAAAATCGCCTTGCTCTGAAACAACATCGTGTAGGCCGGATTGAGGATCACCGCCAGGTCCTTGCGTACAATCGCAGTCAGCATTTTACACAATTCCGGCTCATCGAAGGCAATGAATTCCCAGGGCACCAGTTTAAACCAAAAAGGGAAATTAAGCGCCTGGCCTCGGGCGTCTTTGCCAAAAATGCCGTTCGTTTCCGAGAAAACGACTTCATCTACAGAACAAAAACCGGTTTCAAATTCCGCTTCCTGCGCAGCCGCCATCAGCAGCGATACATTGTGGTCGTCTTCCGGCGCCCCGCGCAAGGTGGAAAACAAAATGGCAGGCTCCCGGTCGGGGTTCAGCGCGCGCAGGCGCCTGAAATTTTCCACCAGGGCTTCATACACAAAATTGAATTGCCGGGCTTCGTCGATGTTGTTTGCTTTCAGTTGCGCCCACTGAATAATAGACGATTCCGGCAGGGTAGTGGCCGTATCGGCGTTGAATTCCAACAATTTAATCGGTTTGCCATCCATTCCGCCAGCCACATCAAAACGGCCGAACAGGTGCAAGTGCCGTTCGTCCTCCCAGCTGAGTCGGATCAATTCGTGCAAATTGGCGGGTAAACCTAATTTTCCCATCAAATTATGCTGCAAAACATGCTCTGCCGCCGCCACAAACATATCGTACAAACGATTGCCCGCTGCGTAAAAAGCATCCCGCTCCGCCTCCGAAACCACCACCAACTGATTGGTAAGGTAATTGCCGGCTTCTTCCGATATAAAGTAATCCCATCCCAGCGATTTGAAAATCGGGTTGGGCAAATGGTCAATGGTTAGTAATTTCATGGAAAATGTTCGGATGAACAGGTTTTTAAAACAAAAAACAGGGCGCGTGGATACGTACCCTTTTTTAAAACGCAAGGGGAAGATGCGTTTAGCCGCCGGATTTACCGCCCCAGCCCCGGAAAAAGCCGCTGCGGCCCCGCACCGGCCGCATTTGCGTGCGACTCACAGCAGTGCGCCGCAATTCCTGGGAGGCCGCGGAGCCCGCCCAATAAGCCCCACCGGCGTTATAGCCATTGCGATAAATGCCTTGTTGTACCGGCGAATTAAAACTACGGCCCATCATATAGCCCATCGCGCCCCACCAAAGCACACTGCCCATACCGCCACCGTGGTGGTAATGCTGCACATAATTCGTATTTTGTTGAAATACCGTATCTGCAGGTTGCACCAGCGTCTTTGCCTGATCGAGGGTAAGTGTATCCGTTTTTCCATCCAAGCGTTTGATAATGACACGGGAAGCGTCCTTGCTGTCCACCACTTTTTCGTCGGCAATCACAAAATTACCGGCTTCTTTTTCTTCGATGGTGGTAATCACGCCTTTGGTGGCTTCCTGCACCGTAACCTGTTCCCAATCAGTGCCGTTGTTGCTGCCGCCGCAGCCCATTTCCCCGCCAATCAGCGCGGCCACCGCCAGGTACATCCCGCCTTTTTTAATCCGGTGCGACCAGTCGGATGCGGTACTGTAATTTTTATAAGGTGTCATGTTGAAAATGCCTGTTTTTGAAAAATGATCAGCAAAGTTGTTTCCCTGCGATCTGTAAAACAAATCCAGGGACCGTCGTTTCGATAAGGCCGGATGGAATTTCGATGAACTGGGATGGAATTTAGATGATACAGGAAAACCACTACTACCCCTTCGGCCTGGACATGGAAGGCAGCTGGCAGGCACAAACGGGTACGAAAAATGGCTATCTTTACAATTCCAAAGAACTGAACGAGGATTTTGGGCTGAATTGGTACGATTACGGGGCCCGGTGGTATGATGCGACAGTGGGGAGATGGTGGAGTGTGGATCCTTTGGGGGAGAAGAGTATGGGTGTTTCAACGTATGCTTATGTAAGAAATAGTCCGTTATTATTGGTTGATCCAACGGGAATGATCAGTGAGGCATTTGGATTTTATTATACATCTTCGTCTGCGGCAATGGCAGAAAAGTCGGAAAGCCAAAGGACGACATTTATTGCACAAAGAATTATTCAAGAATTTAAAACTGCAATTGTTTATATTCTTGCATTGCCAGGTACTAATCAATCCGTAGTAAATAAAGCGGAAGGTTTGCTTAATGGGTATTTAAATACTGCAGGTATAATGGCTCGTGGGAATGTTGTTAAAGATGTAAAGAACTTCGATATTTCTAAAATCAGACCAATAGATGGAGTGGCAGTTGTAGGTGGTACAAAAGATGCAACAGCGGATTATATTATTAAAAATTTTGATAAAGGTTATATCAGTTCAAGTTTTCGAGACCAAATGAGTTCAGGTTCGGGTTTTCGTGTTGATCCTCCTTGGAAAAATCCAGAGGTGTCGGATAAGGGAGACAATGGTTGGGGATATGTAATAGCAACTTCAACGCAAATGACTAATGCTACGAGTACATACCCTGCTTTCAAACAATATGGATTAGGATCTGCTGAAGAATTAGTTGCCCTTTCAATTTTACATGGGATGGGTCATTTAAGTGGAATCTATCATGGTCCCAATGGGAATGATGGCGGCTATATGTCAGATGGGAATTTTCTTGGTCCAATGTTGCAAAATTCTTTTGAAGGGGATATCAACAAGTTAATCGAGAACACCAAAAAAAAGTATCCTGAAACAATGAAACCAATATTAAATCGATGGAATGTAATTCCAGGAGTTGATATAAAAAACTAATA
>JAGWYI010000549.1 GCA_018969455.1 Bacteroidota bacterium
TAATATTTACTTTTTGTGTAAACCTATTTTAGGACAAGTCACAGAAACCAAAATCTGTAAACCCCCTAAGAGGTGCTGTGTTAAAAACCAAATTCCAGAATGAAAAAATATAGTTAAATTTAAAAAAGTTCATTGACAGGAAAAGCAGTAAATTTGCCTAAAGAAGCAAGTTACTCATGTAGCTATGCAGCGTAGGCAGAGGCTTCGGTCTCTGTCTATTTTAATTTGGTTTGGCGTAGTTTGGGTCATAAGGCTGGTTTTTTTTGAACAGGGTATAGATGAGTACCAGAAGTTTTCGTTGTACGGCCACCAACCCTATCATTTTGACTTTTGGATTCCTTAGCGTAACTCGTTTGTAGAGGTCACCTAGTTGACCTTCATACCTGACAGCGCTTAGCGCGGGGTAATGCAAAGCCCTTCGGATATGTGCATTTCCTTTTTTTGAAATCCTGGTTTTACCTCGGATGGAAGAACCGGATTGTCGCTCCACTACATCATACCCTGCGTAACTGACCAGTTGGGCCTTGTTTTCAATCAGTTCAAAACCGTTGGTTTCGCTGATTACAATGAGCGCCGTGAGGAGGCCAACCCCTTTGATCGAACAAACGTTGTCCACTTTTGCTTTCAACTCCGGGTCCTGCTGGAGGATATTTTCCAACTGGCGATCAATTTCAGCAATTTGTTTTTTCAGTAGTTTGATGTGTTGATTAGCGCGCTGAATCGTTCTCGAATCCGGATGATATTCATGCTCGTGGGCGTGCAGTTGATTGGAAGCGGCAGTAACATGTTCTTGTAAAGCCTCACGTTCTCTGCACAAATGTTTGATTGTCAGCATTATTTCTGAGCACCCGGTCCAAGGTTTTATCTTGCGTTCCAATCCCATTTGAGCTAAAGCCCGCGCTTCGACCCCATCTGTTTTGGTTTTAATGTTCAGGCTTTGAAAATAACTTTTGCTCTTGTTGGGAAGGACTACCGATATTTCGTACTGCTGTATTTTGAGGTAATACGCCAACTTTTCATAGTACACTCCGGTAGCTTCCATCACCACCCAGAAAGGTACTTGGGCTGTACATAACGCCTTCATCCATCGATCCAATGCGCTCCATCCTCCCTTGTGGTTGGCAAATCGTTTGGTAGCTTTGCAATAAATCTGCTGACGGTCATCCATTTGGGAAAAGCATACTACTAGGGTATCTTTGCTCACATCAATCCCAACTGCCTGCTTGCTAACAGGTGCAGTCGAGACGGGTGTTACCGCCCTTGGATGAATTTTTGAAGTAGAAGAAGTTCTGGTCATGATCAAAAAATGTTAGGTTAAACAAAGGTCTTCGTCGCCTTGTCTCGTAGCTTACGCTGTCTAATGGGTAAAACCCATTGACTTAAGTGCTGTCCAGGCTCTAAAGAACCCGGAAGGGGAGGAGTTTCTCTTAAACTACATAGTGCGAACGCACTTGTTTGCATGTTGTACCTCTCTCCCTTCCGAAAACCCAAATTTACAGCTTTGCTATATGTCAAAGAACTTGATCTTTAATTTCGTCACAAACGTACGAGCATGTCTAAAATTATATTTCTCGCTAATATGAAAGTCTTTTTCACAGCAATTCTCGGTTTGTATAAAATCACAATACATTTTTTTTAATTTTCACTTAGAAAGGGTACACATTTTTCAAGAGAAAATCTCATTAAAGTTCTTTGACAATTCGGAAAAGAAAATAAAGACGCCTTGGCAACCGTGCCTGATAGCGAGTTGAGCGATGGCAATTGGGGTGATTTTATCCAGTCTGTCTTTGCGCACGATCAGTTCAAGGCTGCTTAGCGGTTCTTTTTGTTTGATGAACAGGCCCATACAGAAACTGAGTACGAACGAAAAAGCGACCACTATAATCAGGTTAGCGAGTTTTTTTGGGCATTTTACCCTGGTTTTGTGGAGAAAGAAGCCGGCCGACTTAAAGTGTTTGAACAAGGTTTCGATCTTGAAACGGCGCTTGTAGTATTGGCAGGCCTCGTAGCCCAAATCCAGATTCGTCAACAGGAAAAGCGGCTTTGCATGTCCTTTTCCACGCCAATACACGGCGTTTGCCAGCGGTAAAGCGCCTTCGATGAAGCAAATACTGCGGGTGGTCTGGATGGAGTCGAAGCGAGCAACCTCGCCGTCGAAATCCACGAGGCGGTCTGAGGATGTCCTGACGACGAACGACCAGTGGTTATCTGTGCACCACTGCCGCAGGCCCAAACCGTCGAACTCCCCATCGCCCAAGAGCACCAGGCGGCAGCCGGTGGGACAAATCGGAGCGACCAACTTGAGCAGATCGGTGTGCATTTCCTCGGGGAAATGACCTTTTTCTCCCTTTTTGACCACCCAGGCCACCGGAATGGCAAAACCTCGGCACAAAACCGAAAGCATAAGTGTGGTGTTTGCCGAGCCCGTCTGGCTACCGTCCATGACAAATACGATCTCCCCTTTAGCCCCCAAACCTTGCAAAAAGTGTAGGGCAAAAGGCAGGTAAAACGTCTGCCAGTCGGTCCATTTGTTCGACAGCCAACGTTTGGCTTGCTGCAGCAGACTGGATTTCTTCTTCGCACGATAAGCCTCAGTGGATTCGCTTAAACTCTCCAAACGGCAGTGCCCGTTGCGGATGCAGGCTTGGATCAGGCTCGCCATTAGGCAAAATCGCTTATATTTTTGACCACTATTAGTCCCAGGGCTAACCTGTTGCAAAAAATATAGAATATCTTTGTGTGTGCTTCGGCGCATGGAAGGGGGGATTTATGCGTGAGAAACACAAATTTCCCCTCCATTTTTCTTTTCTCGAAATTTCAAAGAACTTAATCCGGTTTCTAACCGGAAAAATGTGTACCCTTTCTAATAAATTTATATTCTCTGCTAATATGAAAAGGATTTTTTAGCCAGACAAGGCGCTTTTTTCAGCCGTAATGGGACTAATTACGGCGAAAAAAAGGAACGAAGTATGGCTGAAAAAGACTTTCATATTAGCGAGAAATATAATTTTA
>JAGWYI010000550.1 GCA_018969455.1 Bacteroidota bacterium
CTTTTTTTGCCATACGTCGTTCCTTTTTTTCGCCGTAATTAGTCCCATTATGGCTGCAAAAAGCGCCTAGTCTGGCTAAAAAATCCTTATCATATTAATAGAAAATATAAATTTTAATTGGCTCTTAGAGCCTATAAAAAAAAGTCCGAAACAGCGTACAGATTTCGTTTGCAAGGACATGTTGGTTGTAATTAACGCAAACATTGAAAAAATCGTACTTCCTGATTCAGACGGAGCGCATAAAAACACGAAAAAGTATTTAAAACGCCTGGAATTTACAATGTTTTAACTAAAACAAGGGTCTTTTATGCAGCCTTTGATTTTCAATTTTGGCCAAATACGCCCCAGCGCCGTTGAAAAAACGCCAGATTGAGCCCCCTCCTGAATGAATAAAAAATACCATATGATGATTTTCATACTGACCGTTGCTTGGGGGGCAGCATTCCTTGACATACAGAGCGCTGTTTGAGCTGTAGGCCATGCACAAAAACACACAGCGTAAGGGGAAACAATTATTTTAGATTGGGCAAACCCACAATTTCCCTTACTTCCCTTACGGTTTGTTGGGCTTTTTTGCGGAATTGTGCACTGCTATCTTGAATTTGTGCTTTTACCGCTCGTTTATCGGCATTTAGTTCATCCAGTTTTGTTCGGAGGGGTGTGATCAGTTCGACCAATGCTTCTGCCACGGTTTCTTTCAGGGAACTGTACTTGAGCGAGCCGTTTTTATAATCCTCCATGAGGGCATCATAAGCCTCTTTTTTACCGCAGGCCTGAATAATTTCGAACAAATTACTTACCCCTGCAGACATTTCTCCAGCTGGCGTATCTCCGGTATCGGTAACGGCCGATTTAATTTGTTTACGGATGCGCTCGGGTTCGGCAAAAAGGTTGATGTAATGCTTTTCGCCGAGGCTTTTGCTCATTTTGCGATTGGGGTCGGCGGGAGATAGAATTTTGGGTGTTGCGGTAAATAAGGGCTCGGGGTGAACGAAATATTCTTTGCCAAACTGGAAATTGAACCGATGGGCGATGTTGCGCGACAGTTCGAGGTGTTGTTCCTGGTCTTTACCCACTGGTACAAAATGCGCATGATACATAAGGATATCTGCGGCTTGCAAAACGGGATAATCAAAAAGTCCTACACTGACGAAAGCGTCTTTGTCGGATTCGTGCAGTTGTTCAGTTTTATCCTTAAACTGCGTCATACGGGTAAGTTCGCCGTAGGAAGCCACGCAATTGAGAACCCAGCAGAGTTCTACATGTTCGGGAATAAGGCTTTGAATAAACAGGTTTTCGGGTTTGACGCCGCAAGCCAGCAGGTAAAACACCATTTTCCAGGTATTTTCGCGCAATTGGTCGGCTTTATAAGGCATTGTCATAGAGTGGTAATCTACCACGCCGTAGGTGCAATGGTAATCTTGTTGCAAACGCACCCAGTTTTGCACCGCCCCGAAATAGTTTCCGATGTGAATATCGCCGGTAGGCTGTATGGCCGACAAAACATTTTTCATGGCAGGGATCAGGCTGAGTGAGCGATAACAGAAATTTCGATGTTGACAAATTTGGGCAATTCAGCCACCTGTACCAGTTCGCGGGCAGGCGCGACTTCAGCGGGGAAGTATTCGGCATACACCGCATTGATTCGGCTGAAGAGGTTCATGTCTTTAACGAAAACCGAAGCCTTAATAACTTTATCAAGTCCCGACCCGGCCGCCTCGAGAATGGCCTTGACATTTTGTAAAACGCGATGGGTTTCGGTTTCGATGTTGTCAAGTACGAGTTCATCGGTCAGTGGATCGAGGGCAATTTGACCGGAAACGAACACCATATTTTGGAAAACCACACATTGGTTATAGGGGCCAATGGGCATGGGTGCAGAGGGAGTATTGACAATTTGCTTCATGCGAGAGGAAATACAATGAATGATAAAAGTCACTTTTGCGTAGCAGCTATAGGCGGCGCAAAAATGCGAAATTTAGTCGGATTCCTTAAAGGAAACGACTAAAATAGAAAAAGCCCCACATCATCCCGGCGTGCGGAACTGGAGCCTCCTCAATTGCAAAATGGCAATAAAACTACGCTTCTGCCACTTCAGCGCCCGAGTTTTTGCCCGGAACAATGATTTGACCGCGGTAGTACAGATCGCCATTCACCTTGTAAGCACGGTGGAACAGATGGGGTTCACCGGTGGTTTTACAAGTTGCGACTTGTGGAACTTCAATTTTGTAGTGCGTACGGCGAGCGCGCTTCCGGCGTTTGGAGTGTCGCCACTTAGGATTTGGCATAACGCAAAGTAATTTGAACCGTTGGGTCTGTTTACAGGAGACTTTACCGGTGAATTATTTGTATTGGCCCCCTTTCAGAGCATCCCAAATTGAATTGGACTGCCCCTCATCGGGATTTTGATTCAGATATTTCAATATTTCCTGATTACAAGGCGGAATTGCATCGGCCTGGCAATTGTAGGTGTTCGTAATAGGTAAGGCCAAAACTGTAAATTCATACAAGTATTTAGCCACATTTAGCTCTGCGCTTTCCCGGTGGATGAATACCACCTCGTCTTCTTCTTCCCCTTCCGCTTCGCCGTATTTTACAATAAGCTGGCGTTGGTCTTCCAGCGGCAAATGAATCTGCGCAGTACAACGGTCGCAGGCAACATCGCTGTAACCTTTTACCGTAAAATCCAAAATCAACATATCCGGGCGCTTATCCAGGGTCAAATTGACTTGCACTTGACCTGATTGAACCGGCGTTCCTTCGAAGTGGCTGAAAAATCCAGCGTCGAGATTATACTGATATAGGTGTATTCCAATTTTAAGACCCATAATGGGGATGGAATACGCGACGAAAGCATTCATTGCCACTTGATTTTGAAAATCGGGCTGCAAAGGTAATACTTGTTTCAGATTTAGCCAAGTGAATAAAAAAAATTAAAACGTATTTTTTTTATTCTTTTTTTTAATGTTAAAACACTGATAATCAATGTAAATGGTGAAGCATGGAACAATA
>JAGWYI010000551.1 GCA_018969455.1 Bacteroidota bacterium
ATGTGCCTTTGCGCCTCAAGCCTGTGCTACATCCGCTTCTATTTCACCACAACCAGTTTTTCGGTCATGCGGCCTTTTTCAGTGTAAACATCCAGCAAATACAGACCCGCCGGAACGGAATTCAGGTTCAAAACCAATTGGTTGTTCTGCAAACGCTGTTGGGCAAAATGGACTTCCGCGCCGTTTAATTGAATCAAGCGGCAGTTTTCTACGGTCTGCGCCTTGCAACGCACCCACACCTGTTCGCCTGCCGGATTCGGAAAAATTTCCAAACCCAATTCTTTTGCAAGATCCTGGGTATCAACCGTTTTTGTGGTAAAATTGAATGGCCCTATCCAGCCGCTGTCGCCCGCGCCCGCGCAGGAAGCACGCAGGTAAAAATCGTAACTTTTGTTGGCCGCCAATCCATCCAGCACATAAGGCGCTGTGATGCCCGGATATTGAATGCCAATGCCGAGGTCAAATCCTTTGGGTCCCCATTGCAAATCGTAGGTAATTCCATTTGAACCAACCCAGTTCAACAAGGCACTGTTGGTGGTAATGTTGGTAACAGTCACGTTGCCTGGCGCCTGACAAGCGCTGGTACGGAAAGTATAAGGCCCAAACCATACGCTCTCCAGGCCGCCCAGGGAGCAACTGTCTCGTATGAAAAAATCGTAAGCAGTATCGGCATCCAGGCCCGATGCGGTGTATTTGGCGCCGGTTACACCTGTAACAAGCGTTCCGCTGCCCAGGGTAAAGCCGGAAAGTCCGTATTCAAGGGTGCTCAGGTTCTGAACACTGCCCCACTCCAGGGTGATAAAGTCAAAACCGGCATTCAATTTAGACACCTGGCCCTGGAAAGGACAAATGCTGGTAAAATCGGCTGTTGCCAAAACCAATTGCCGGTTGCCGGAAAACGGCGCTTCCAACACGTCGGTGCTGGTGTTCAAGTTGCCCGTGTAGGCAGTCCAGTTTGGATCCGCTTCATTGCTGCGCACGCCAAAACCGATAACCGGCTCGGCTGAATTGGCCAGGGTGTTGCCGCTGTAATTAAAATGGCCGATATACGTGGCCGCGCTGGTGGCAAATACCCCCCAATGGTAATCGCCCGACAACACAATCACTTTTGAAGGCACGCTCGACAATTCCAGGGTATCAATGCGGTACAAATGCATGCCCGCCGGAGCGCCCTGCACCTGTTGAACCGTCAGAACGCCCAGCGTGCCACCGGGCAAAGAAAGGGTTTGGTTGGTCCAGTCGGCCGGATACGTGTACATGCTTTGGTCCCCGATGGCCGCGCCGGAAAGCACGCGGGCATTGGCGGCCACCATGTTGGTCAGCGTCCCATCTAGCGCTGTGGTACTGCGGTCTTTGGTGGTAGCGCCGTTCGATTCGTCGAAACGCCAGTAGCCGACGAGTCCGGCTTCGTTGCCTTTCAATTTAGTACACATGGCTGCACGCAATTGATCTTCGGTGCGCGCCACGTTCCAGATGCGTACCTCATCAATTTTCCCATCAAAGAAATAATCTTCGTTGTCGTCATGGTAAGCGCCAATGCGCATATCAATCGGGTTGTATTGCCAGTTGATGGCGCCGGTTTTGGCTTGTTTTTCGGCCAAAACACCGTTCAAATACATGCGCATTTCTGCGCCGTCGTATACACCGGCAACGTGAATCCATTGGTTGAAAGGAATTTCTGCGCCCGGGTTGTTGTCCCATTCGTTGGCGGCCATGGTAACGGTTTTGCAACGGAAACGCAATTTGTCGTTCACATAGGAAAAATCGTAACCCGATTCGTTGCTGCCATTGTCTTGCGCGAAAGACATAAAAGATTCCCATTGTTCGGCACTGCGCACAAAAACCCAGCCTTCAACCGTCAGGGCTTGCGTCATTTTCAGGGCTGGCACATTGGGATGCAGCACGTAATCATTTACCCCGTCAAAATCGAGGGTTTTTCCGGGTCCGTGCAGTTCATTGTTGGAAGCGCCGTTGGAAACCGTCACATTTTTGGTGATGGTTTGGCTACTGCAAGGGCCAGAGGCAACCAGGGTCACGACATAGGCGCCCGGCTGTGCATATACGTGCGAGGGGTTTTCCACCGTGCTGGTGCTGCCGTCGCCGAAATTCCACTGGTAAAACGTTGCAGCAGTGGAAGTATTGGTAAAATCCACATTCAAACCGCCCGGAACCGCATTAAAACCGGCATTTGCCTGCTCAAATTGGCCGGTCGACCAGCTCGCGCCGCCCAGGAGTGTGCCTTCGATAGCACCAATCAAATCTGTTGTTTTGGCGCCCGTGCCTTCATGAAAATCCCAGTAATACAACAAAGCCGCATAATTCGGGTGCTGGTTGCTCACTTTTTGGCAGGTCCAGGCTGCTACTGTCGCACTGTCGAGCGCCATGCTCCAGATGCGTACTTCCGCCACCTGGCCATTGAAAAACGTTAAATAGTTGCCGGTTCCGTCCTGTCCGATGCCCAACGCAGGCAATGGGGAGGTGATGTCGCCGGTAAAAACGGTGTTGTTGGTTTGCAACAAACGGCCATCCTGATACATGCGTTTGGCGCCGTCGCGGTCGAAGGTGATCGTCAGCGTATGCCACAGGTTGTCGTTGATTTTTCCGCCGTTGTTCAGGTCGATGCGGTTGGCGCCGTCGCCCACGTTGAATTTCCAGCTTTGTCCATCCGTTTTGCCGGAGATCACAAAACCCTTGTTTTTCCCGGAATTCCAGTCTTTGTCTGACAAAATAGCCGGATCTTCTACCCAGCCGGCGGTGCGCACCCGCACTTCCAGGCTGAAATCTTCACTGGTTCCGAATTGGAGCGGGTTTGGAATTTGAACGGAAGCATTGGTTCCGTTCAGGGTAATGGCTGGAAAGGATTGCCCCTGCAATAAGACAGGCAGGCATAAAACGACCATAAGACGGCAAAAAGCGGAAAATTGTTTCATTGGATGCACAAAATCAAGTTGGTTGAAGGAATAAAACAGTAAAGACAAAGATAACAAGCCTAGTAAACAGG
>JAGWYI010000552.1 GCA_018969455.1 Bacteroidota bacterium
GCCTTTCAGCATTTCGGAGGTTTTAAAACAGTTTCAGAGGCGCTTAACCAAAATAGTTTTTCAAACTATCCAAAAACACTTCGCGTTGGCCAGAGGAGACCGTCAAACTCACGCCGTTCTGAAGCACCACATATCCGCCCTTTCCGCGCACATATTTTTTGATGTGCCGCAAATGAATGGTGTGAGAACGGTGAATGCGTACAAATGCCGTTTCGGGAAGCATCAATTCCATTTCGCGTAAGGTTTTGCACACCAAAACCTGCCGGGCATCCAAAAAATGCAGCACGGTATAGTTGCCGCTTGCTTCGAGGTAAGAAATGTGTTTTACCTTTTCAAAGCACATACCTTCCATGGTAGGCAGCATAATTTTATTTCCGCGCCCAAGTGGCAACTTTTCTGGCACCATGGAAACTGCACGCACACCTGTCGGTGTGTTTTCAACAACTTTGGTTCGAATGGATATCGCATTCATAATTCTCTCCTTTATTTGATTAATTTGAACACGACAAATGTCGGCGTCCTGAAGGCTAGCAACAATCCATCTTTTGTTCATAATTTAGGTTTCTGAAGCGCTATTCAATTTTGGTTTTTTGATAAATAAGCGACATTTTTGATGTTTATTTCAAATTATGGCCAAAACTCCTTCTTTGCAATTGTACCAAATGATCCGGGCTTTAAGTCCGGCAGAAAAACGCTATTTTAGAATTTTCATTCGGGGCAAAACGGATCGAGACAGCAAATACCTGGCTCTTTTTGAAGCAATGGCGCATATGGACGTTTTTGATGATGCGGCCTTGCAAAACAAAATTTATCCCGATGAACCCATCAGCAGCTCGCGGTATTCGGCCCTGAAAGCCTATTTATACGATTTAATTTTACAATGTTTGCAAGCATACGATGCACAACATAGCATCGAATTTCGCATCAACCACCTCATGCAGGGTGTTTCGGTCCTTTTTAAGCGGGGCTTGTACGACGATTGTGTAGATCAATTGCAAAAGGCAATCAAAATTGCCCGATCCTATGAGCGTTTTGCTGAACAAATTGAAATCATCCGTTGGCAAAAGCATCTCGCATATACCCGCATGGATGTCGATTTTTTACATAAAAATCTGGAACGCCTGCAATACGAAGAATCAAAAGCCATCAAGCTGCTCGAAAACCTGAGTTTTTATCGCGGTATTTTTTACCAAATGTATACGCTGATCAAACAGGAAGCCCAACACAGAAGCAAAGACCGGCTCGATCGCTTACATCAACTCGTACAAGGGCCGATGTTCGAATCGGCCGACCGAGCCCGGTCGCACCGGGCCCGTGTATTGTATTATCGGGTACTTAACCTATATCATTATGCCGTGCTCGACCATAAAAAGTTTTATGACAGTGGTAAACAACTTATTGATTTACAAGAAACTCAACCGCGCTATTTAAAGGAAAACCTGTCAGATTATATTGCAGGATTAAGCAACCTCATTCTGGCCTGTGGCCTGATGCGACGTTATGACGAGGTTCGGCAATATCTTCAAAAACTTCTTGACGTTCAAACAATAACCGAAGACGATCGCAGAAAGAAACACCGGCAATATTTTAGCAGCATATTTGCCCTCTATACATTCTCTGGCGATTTTGAATCTGCGCGCCTGGAGATGCATCGGTGTCAGGAGGAAGCCAAACAGTTTAACCCGCTCGACTATGAAACAGCCGGCTTTTTGGGCCAATATTGTTATATCTGCTTTGGATGTGATGATTTTGATGCCGCGCTGGATTACCTCAACGAGTGGCTAAGCCACTCCCGCACCGTGGAAAGGGAAGATTTACAAAGCCTTGCACGCATCATCCAGCTCATCATCCATTACGAAATGGGGAATATGGTATTGCTGGAGTCTTTGCTGCGTTCTACAGCCCGGTTTATGCGCAAAAAGAACCGATTGTATGATTTAGAGCGCCGAATTATATTGTTTATGGCCAATTTGATGCGTGCGCCAGACAGCAGAACGGGCCAAAGGATATTCAGAAAAATGAAAAACGACCTGCAAATGGATGACTTGCAGGTCGCTGTGCATGCCGTGTCTCAAGTTTTTGACTTAGACTCGTGGCTACAATCAAAAATAGAGGGAAGGCGCTTTGCCGATGTAGTAAAAGATAAATTCGAAAAGGAACAAGCCGATGCTTCCGAATAAACAGGTTTTAACCGCCAAAACCATTAAAATCGGGCGGCAAAATGGCATCATTCACATCCGAACGCGTATCCACAAATGTCCAGCGAGAACGATAGGTGAACTTTCGGCCTTTTATGACCATGTAGCCGCCTTTAATTTGATCCATTTGCTTGCCTTCAAGCGTGGTTACAAAACTTTGCACCTTCAAATCCTGTAGTGTAAATTTTTCCTTTGCCATAAGCATTTCAATTTGAATGTTGATTTGGTTAACAATTGATTGCTTAAAATTACTCACACAATCAAATGCAGGATTGACCATTTTTTTATAAAATTGAGGTTTCTGACCTTTCAAATAAGCTCCTATTTTCCCTTAAAAAAGGTTGCTTATTCAAAGATAGAGATTAATTCGGTCAAATTCAAACCCTGCTTGCAAAAGGCTTTGTATAATTTTTTCGCGCATGCGTTGATCCTCAGCATATTGCGCTTTCTTTTTACGCACCAATTGCTCAATTACGGCGTTGTAATCTGTTTCCGAAATTTCATTCAAGGCGGCTTCAATCCATGGGGCTGCAATCATTTTTTTTCGGAGTTCCAGTCGGATGCGCACCTTTCCCCAATGATTCACCCGAAACTTCCCGCCCGCATAGGCGCGGGCGAAACGCTCGTCGTTAAAAAAACCGTCGCCTTCAAGCACTTGCAAAATTTGCAGGGCATCTTCAGGATTGGGGTTAAAAGAGGCGAGTTTTTGTAATACCTCTTTGCGGCACCGTTCCTGATATGCACAATAATGCTCCATTTTTGCCAGTATTTCATCGGCGCCGAGGGGCTTTTGGGGAC
>JAGWYI010000553.1 GCA_018969455.1 Bacteroidota bacterium
GTTTCGATGTCGCTGCGCAAGGTACCATAGGTGGTGAGCACCAGATCATACCCTTTTAGCACCTTAAGATCGCGTTCCCGTCCGACACCGCGGTGGATGTATATTTTGAGTTCCGGGGTAAACTTTTCCACCTCTGCCTGCCAGTTGAACAACAGGGTTGTGGGTACAACCACCAAATTGGTGGCATTTGGATACAGGTTTTTGCGGTGTTGTAAAAAGCAAAGCACCTGAACCGTTTTACCCAAACCCATATCATCAGCCAGGCATCCGCCCCAACTAAACTCGTCGAGAAAATTGAGCCATTTGTACCCTTCCTTTTGGTAATCGCGCAGCTGGGCAGAAACATTGGAAGGCAAAGGCACGTCGGAGATGGATTTGAAATGCAACAATTTCCGCTTTTTCTCCAAAATTTCTGCCTGAAGCGCTTCGTCGTCTATTTGATCAAACAAATCATCAATTAAGGAAAAATGCAGTTTTGAAACCTTAATTTCATCCCCTTTTACCTGGCCAAATTTGAACAATCCGGCGTATTTTACCAGCCATTCATCCGGAAGCATGCCCAGGGTCCCGTCGCCGAGTTGGATGTATTGCTGTTTGTTTAGGATTGCTTTTTTGATATCGGCCAGGGTTGCCGTTTGATCTCCGAAGCGAATTTCCATTTGCATATCGAACCAGTCGATGCCCGAGGATGCCCGAATTTTGAAAGAAGGCCGATTGGGATTGTATCGAAATTTTTTAAGTTGATTAAACCCAAAAATTTGAATGTTCTGGGCCGATGCCTGTTCAAAAAACTGAAACAGCCAGTGATTTTGGAGGACCAGTTCGAAGGGCAAATGATAGAACTCCTGGCCGTCCTGAAATTGGAAATCGGGATGGAGCGATTCCATAAACTGATTAAAAGCCCGTTCTGCTGCTTCATCTCTGTTCCAAACCACAATTTTATCGCCGTCAAAGGCAATTCGATCGGTTTTCCCGTCTTTCAAAAACTCAACTTCCTGTGCATCTTGATTTACATCGGGCGAGCGATACACATAAGTAGGTACCATCAACAAATTGCGTTCATCTTCCCGGAGGTAAATCCGATTATCCAAATGGATGAGAGTTCGTACATCTACGTCAATATCAATGTTAAAATCGACCGAGTAGTAGGCGGTAAGGGGAAGCACAAAATCTTTTAACAAATGGTGTAAATAATCGCGTTTCACCTTGAATTGTCCGCCTGGCCCCATTTGTTGCAATACCGCGGCATCGTTGTATCGTGCAATTTTCACCATTTGATCGCGGAAGCGCAAAAACCAGAAACCTACAAATTTGCATTTTTGCACAGGTACTATTTCTTCACCTACATGAATATAGGCTTGTAAAATGGCAAAATCATTTTCTTCATACAGTTGAAAAAACGGTTTTGCGGGATGCGCCTGCACCTGCACGCGCGTAAGGCTGTTGAGGTGAAAATTCTGATCGGGGCTGAGCACTGTGATGCGGTCCTTCATCATGGGCATTAATTGATCCCACATTTTTCCGAGGTGCACCAATGCCGCTTGCCGCATTTCCTCGCTCAGTTCGGGCAAGGGCAAATTTTGATAATACCAGCGGTTCATGGGGAATCCGGCTTCTCGCAAGGCGGCCAACAGAGCCTGAATGCCAAAACCGCTTCGCAGCAGCAGCAAAGCCTTGCTATCGGTTTCGGTAAGGGGCGGCAATTCGAGGGCATTGTTTTGTCCGGCAACCAGTGCAGCATCCAGCTTGCTGATGTGCGACAGTTTTTCCTTATCCACGGTGTACCTACCAGACAGTGGGGTAATCAGTATTTCAGGAAGTGTTTGAGGATCTTGTGGGGTAAAAGCGTACACCAGCACGCGTTTGCTATCCAATTCTTCGGGTGGCTTGGGCGCAGCCAATACTTGCATTTTGGCTTGAAAACGGCGTTCCTGGTTTTTCCACCAATTGCTCAATTGGTCGGGCGCTTGAATAGACGGATCCAAAACCGCCATTTCCATCTGTCCCAGGTTGTTGATTTTGAATTCAAATTTCCCAATCAGGTCATCGGCTGTCGAGAATCCGTATTCAGCCAACAGCTTGTTTTTTTCATCGGTCCAATCGCGCATGGCATCGAAGGCCATTACCCCGTATTGGTTGCGCAATTCGATCAATGCTGCCAGTTTGTGTACGCAAATGGGATCGAGCCCAACTTCGGCGCAAGAGCAGGAACTGTGAATTTCACCGGGGCGGAGCCGGGAAAACCGAACAGTAAAATCATTGAGATCGTGCATATGTACCATGCAGGCTGCCACCCCGTTGCTGGCATTCAGTATTTCAACAGACCGATAATGGTTGCGATTGTTCCAACTGGGATCACCCGTGTTTTGGCGCAAACTCTGGTCACTCAAATCGGGCAATTGGATGATACAATCCAACATGTTGTATTGAACGGCCGGCTTGGCAAGGGCTTCATGTTGATCGAGCACCATAAGCATGGCTGTGATGTGCTCACATACCCCGGTGAAGCGTTTGCTGTATGGGCAACTGCAGGTACACTCCAAGGCGCCGGGACCCAAAAAATTCTGGATCACCACCTCATAATAGATGTTGCTGTATTGTTCACTTCGTACCCGGAATTTCGCTTTCCCCCCTTCGTCTAGTTGAATTTCGGTGAAATTGAATTTACCCCAACGAACCACATTTTTCGCTTTGTTTATAACAACTGCGCCGGCATAAGTCGTCAAATAGCGGTCTAATTTCTCGTGTTGCAGATAGCGCATGAATGATTTTTGGCTTAAATCGCAAAAATAAGGCAGCCAACCGATAACACAGGTTATGTACAGATTAATATTACAAAGTTTGACCGATTTCTTTCAAAACAATACCTGGCGCACAAAAAGCGCCCGGATCGCGTTAAAACGCGATCCGGGCGCAAAATAAAACCACATGGGTGTTCAATTAGCCATCTTTATACCAGGATTCGCCTGATTTTGTGCATAAGCC
>JAGWYI010000554.1 GCA_018969455.1 Bacteroidota bacterium
AATGCCCATTTTGCGCAGTCGTTCAAAGCGTTCCTGAATGCCTGGCTTTATGATATCCTGAAGTTCGACGACCCCGATAATGCGTTCGTTTTCCGAAACAACCAGGGGTGTGCCACCGTTGCTGGAAATCAGGCGCACCTGTTCGGCGGTTTCTTCCGGAAAAGCATTGCCTACGCTCTGACACAGCTTGCGGATGGCATCAGACGCGCCTTTCCGAATTCGGAGGCCATTTACGTCGATCCCCGAACTGCGGGTCTCTGCTGTAAATTTGATGAACCGTGGGTTTTCTAGTTTAAAGGAAAACGGATCCAGGCCACTGAGTTCGATGATAGACTTTCCTTCTGGCGTATCGTCGGCCAGCGAACTGAGGGCTACGGCTTGAATAAAGTGCTGATTATTAATTCCTTGCGCCGGGTGAAAATGCGTGGCTTTTCGATTGCCGATGGTAATGGTTCCTGTTTTATCCAGCAATAAAACATCAATGTCGCCGGCGGTTTCAACGGCTTTGCCCGATTTGGTGATCACATTGGCCTTTAGTGCACGATCCATGCCGGCAATGCCAATGGCCGAAAGCAAACCTCCAATGGTGGTTGGTATCAGGCAAACGAAGAGGGAAATAAATGCTGCTATTGTAATGGGCGCATGTGCAAAATCGGCGAATGGCTTGAGTGTAAGGGTTACAATAATGAAAACAAGCGTAAAACCGGCCAAAAGGATGGTAAGGGCAATTTCATTGGGCGTTTTTTGCCGACTCGCGCCTTCTACCAGCGCGATCATTTTGTCGAGAAAACTCTCGCCGGGTTCGGTGGTCACCAGCACCTTAATGCGGTCGGAGAGTACTTTGGTGCCGCCTGTAACCGAACTTTTGTCGCCGCCTGCTTCGCGAATGACCGGCGCGCTTTCGCCGGTAATGGCGCTTTCGTCGATGGTGGCCAGCCCTTCAACAATTTCTCCGTCGGTAGGGATGGTATCTCCGGCTTCACACAAAAATATTTGACCTTTACGCAATTGAGAAGAGGAAACAAGCGAACCATTTTCCAAACGGGCCGGCGTTTCTTCCCGGGTTTTGCGCAAACTATCGGCCTGGGCTTTGCCGCGGGCCTCTGCAATTGCCTCGGCAAAATTGGCAAACAAAAGTGTGAGAAATAAAACTGAAAATACGATCAGGTTGTAAATCAGACTACCCTGGTTGTTTTCGCCGCTTAAAATCCACAAGCACACCAGAAACATCACGGCGGTGCCAATTTCTACGGTAAACATTACCGGGTTGCGGAACATCCTGGCCGGATGCAGTTTGATAAACGCCTGCTGAACGGCAGTCTTTACCAAATCCTTGGGAAACAATGCATTATTCGTATTCATATCTGCCGTGATTTAGGGGAGGTTTTGGTTGAAGCATTCTGCAATCGGGCCAAGGGCCAGTGCAGGGAAAAAAGACAAAGCAGCGATGATGGCTATTACGGCTAAGACCATGATGCCAAATGTAGAATTGTCGGTTTTTAAAGTACCGGCGCTTTCCGGGATGTATTTTTTACTTGCCAGGATGCCCGCAATGGCCACCGGACCAATAATGGGCAGAAAGCGCGATAAAATGAGTACAATACCCGTGCTGATGTTCCACCAGGGTGTATTGTCGCCCAAACCCTCGTAACCTGAGCCATTGTTGGCTGCGGAAGAGGTATATTCGTACAAAATTTCGCTAAAACCGTGAAAACCGGGATTGTTGAGCGTCCCAGCAGTGTATTGAGGAAAGGCAAGCGCAAGTGCGGTGCCCACCAAAATCAGAAAGGGATGCAATAAGGCGATGATCATGGCAATTTTCATTTCTTTGGCCTCAATTTTTTTACCCAAAAATTCAGGGGTGCGACCTACCATCAGACCGCTGATAAATACAGCCAAAATGATGAAAATGAAATAGTTGAGCATACCCACGCCGCAACCGCCGTAAAAGCAGTTGGTCATCATCGCCAGCAATTGATTCATGCCGCTTATGGGCATAAAACTATCGTGCATGGCATTCACACTGCCCGTTGAGATCACTGTAGTGGCAATGCCCCAGTAAGCGCTGGTCGCAGCTCCGAAACGTATTTCTTTTCCCTCCATGTTGCCCCCGGGTTGGGATATACCGATTTGGGCAATGTGATCATTGCCGCTCCTTTCGGCAATAATGCTCGGAATACAAAGGATGACAAACCCGATGGTCATGACAGTAAAAATGGTCCAGGCTAATTTCCGCTGTTTGAGGAAAATGCCGAAGGCAAAAATCAGGGCAAATGGAATGAGCATTTGCGCAATCATTTCCATCATGTTGGTAAAATAACTTGGATTTTCCAGCGGGTGCGCTGAATTGGCGCCGAAAAAACCGCCCCCATTGGTGCCAAGATGCTTGATGGCAACAAAGGCTGCCACTGGCCCCCGGGATACTTGCACCGAATCGCCTTGCAACGTAAGCATGCTGTCTTTACCTGAAAAAGTCATCGGTGTACCGCTGAATGCCAAAATGACCGCCATCAGGATACACAGGGGCAGCAAAATGCGCGTTGCAGACTGAACAAAAAAACGGTAAAAATTCCCCAAAGTATCAAAAGAGCCTTGCCGAAGGGCATAAAACATGGTAATGGCCGCTGCCATACCGGTAGCAGCCGATACAAATTGCAAAAACATCAGGTACAATTGCCCCAGGTAACTCAGCCCGCTTTCTCCTGAATAATGTTGCAAATTGCAATTGACAAGGAACGATATGGCGGTGTTGAAAGCCAAATGGCCCGACATGCTCGGGTTGCCATCGGGGTTGAGTGGAAGCCAGCCCTGGTTCATGAGCACTGCCATGCCTAGCAGAAACCAAACCAGGTTGATGCCCAGCATCGCGCCCATTTGTTGTTGCCAACTTTGCTCCTCCAGGGGATTTATACCCGAAAACTTGTAAAAAAGCCGTTCAAGAGGGGTGAAGAGAACATCTAAAAAAGTGCGTTCGTTGGCATATAC
>JAGWYI010000555.1 GCA_018969455.1 Bacteroidota bacterium
CGCGCAATTTCCGGATGTGCACATCAATGGTGCGGTTTCCGACAATCACATCGCTTCCCCAAATTTTGTCGAATATTTCTTCCCGGGTAAATACACGGCCGGGTTTGGATGCCAACAGCCACAGAATTTCAAATTCCTTACGCGGCAATTCGATGGCTTGTTCTCCTCTGAATACCAATACCTTCTGTTTGTCAATCACCAAATCGTGGGCCTTGATTTGGGGCACATCTTCTTCGCTTTGGCGGCCTGCGCGGCGCAACAAGGCGTTGATGCGGCTGATGAGCACCCGAGGCTTGATGGGTTTGGTGATGTAATCGTCTCCACCCACGTCGAGGGCTGCAATTTGCGAAAAATCTTCATCGCGCGCCGTCAAAAAGGCAACAGGTGTATCCGCAAATTCCTTTCTTCCGCGCAGCACCCTGCAAGTTTCAACCCCGTCGAGCTCGGGCATCATAATGTCGAGTAAAATCAAATGCGGTTTTTCCCGCTCGGCAACCAACAGGGCTTGTTTACCGTCTTGTGCGGTCACCACCTCGTACCCCTCTTTGCGCAAACTGTACTGCAGGAATTCGATAATATCCGGCTCGTCGTCTACAATCAGGATTTTTTTTGCAGTTCCATTCTCTTTCATAAGCTTGCTGAATCGTTTGGAGCAAAGGTAGACCCCTATAATTCCTACATTTTTTTCACCAGATTAAGTAAATGTGAATTTTTTTGTCCTTCAAAACGATTAGTACCCACAGAGGAGTTTCCGGATACCCTCAAACCAGGTGGTTCCAAGCATTTTTTTGACACTGTTATAGTCGGCGCAAGCCTTGTCGCGTTCGTTTTGTTGCATGAATGCGGTACCCCGATAATACAGGTATTCGGTGTTGAATGGATCCAGCAAAAGTGCCTGATTGAGTTTATCAATCGCCTCGGGGAGTTTGCCTGCATCCATCAATCCGATGGCTTCGGCGCCCAGCACAACCGCTTTGTCAAAGTTGGCGTTGCTCGTTTTGCAGCGTGCCGCATCTGATTTGAACACTGCGCGCAAGGGCAACATGCTGTTTACTGCCTGGCCCTGGTATTGGGCTGGCGTCCAGAATCCGTTGGTTTTTTTTGCCAACTGAAGCGATTCCCACTCAAAATCCAATCCCAGATGATTGAAATTAAGTTGATTATCCACCTCAACTTTCCCGTCTTTTCGAATGAAAAGCGCCATTTCCACAATGCCGGTCTTGCAGCTGTCGCGCATGTTTTTCGGGTAATTCAGGCGTTGCTGGATAAAATGGGCCAAACTATCAATTCCGCCCCGAAACCGGGCTTCCGAATCGAATGTGTGGTAAATGGTGTCGCCTTTTACGCTAAGATAATACGGCTTCGCTTCCTCCAGCTTGAAACGAATGGGAAGCGTTTGGCTTACCCGAACCGCTTTTTTGTCTTTCATACCGGGTTGCCAACTGAGTCCGGCCTCATCCAGTGCGCGCAACACCCGCAGCGCCTCATCGCCGCATCCGCCGCCAATGTCGCGGATAACCGTTGCCCGGCCAATTTTACCATTGGGCTCCACCACAAAGCGAACCACCACCGTACCCTGAATTTCTTTTTGCCGCGCCTCTTCCGGATATCGGATGTTGCCAGACACCAAAGAAAGCAAACCGTACTGCCCGCACAGACGTATGCTGTCTATCGTCCAGTTGGCAGGCGCATTCTTGATACACCGGGAAAGCATCGCAACCGGCATCTCCTCTACAAAATCATACACCGTGGTATCGATGGGCATGCGCGACTCCTGAGCGTTTATCCATGAAAACGAACAGAGTAGCATCCATAAAAGGGCAAATTTTCTCATAATCGGTAAAAATTGGGCGAAAGATACCGGCATTCCATCTATTTTGTACAGATAAACACACCGAAAGTTGCATTCCCTCCGAATAAATACCCCACATAGACTACATTTATATGCCTCAAATTAAAAAAACATATTTACAAAAATTTGTCTATTTTAACATTTACACATCCGTATTTTGCAAAACCCGGCACGGTATTCGCTGCATGTTATACGAACGTCTGAGCACAAAAAAAGCCTTGCCAGACCTGGCAAGACTTTCTTCATTCCTTCCTCATTTAATCGTTTTCTTTAGCAAGGGGTGGATTAACCTGTTTTGGGGGTAAAAAACCTAGCGTTGTGTTGCAACGCGAACGGTTCCATTCTTGATTTTAATTGTAACAGGTGAACGCATAAGCCTTGAAAGGTTTGGTGAAACAATTGCAATATTCATAATCCATGCGAAATACGCCATCGTGGCGAACTTCCCGTTATAATCCCATGTACATATCCTCAAGGATGAGGTCGGTCGTAAGGGCCGACCTTTTTTGTTATGGGCATATACTGGCAGCTAATATGCATCGCTTTTTTCATACTGCCGTCATATTTTACCCAGATTTTTCCCAAACCCGGCGATTAGATTATTTTTGCTGCCTGCTTGCTGTCGTTTTATAGAAAAAATGGTATGTTTGCAAATTGAAGGCCCACCATCCAAATTTTTTAAAAAAGGTATGCATTTTTACCGCTGCAACGCAAGGATAAGCCCCCTTAAAAACGGCTTGTCCTGACATCGGGAAAGTGCCTGCAAAAAACGCCAACGCGAACGCAATGGCACATACGGGTGCAGGAGCAATCATTCGATCCGGGTTTTTAGCAAAAACAACCGAGACCCTTAAATCGCATAGCCGTGCTGCAAGCTGCAGGAACCACGAAACTTATACCAGGATTCGCCGGATTTTGTTGATATGTCAGGATGGATTACGATGATTTATAATGATTTATAAAGATCGTTATCCGCAAAATCTCGCGGTGTAAAGTATAATTTGCCATCGGATGCCTGTATGCCCAAATTCAAACATCAACAAAGACAAATTGTATCGTAAATGAAAAACCTCCTGATCATCGGGGCCGGTAGATCGGCAACGGTTTTGATTAATTACATTCTGGAG
>JAGWYI010000556.1 GCA_018969455.1 Bacteroidota bacterium
TACAGTTTATATCCCACCAGTTCCGACGAAAAAATCGTTTCGGCCTTGCTTGCCAACCCCGAGCACCCGCTTTTCCCCGACATTATTGTTTATGTAGCGGATGCACATCACCTCGAAAAGCATCTGCTCCTGCTTTCCCAAATCATCGACTTGCACATCCCTGTTCTGTTGGCGCTCAATATGGCCGATACCGCAGCCGAATTGGGTATAAAGGTTAATACACAACGCCTTTCCGAACGATTGGGCTTGCCTGTCGTTTTTGTAAGTGGGCGCACAGGTGAAAACATCGACCGACTGCGTGCCGAAATTGGCAAGCTGAAGGAACAAACTTATGTTTTGCCCTTAAAACCGTTTTATTCATTCACCGATGCCGAAAAACAAGTTACCGAAGCGGTTCGTCTCAACCTGGGTGTCGAAAATCAATACCGTGCGCTTCAATTGGCACATCACTACAATTGGTTGCCTTTTCTCCCTCCCCAAGCGCGCGAAACCCTGGCTGCTATTGTAGAAACCAAACAGTTCCAATCGCTACGGGCCCAGGTGGAGGAAACACTCGATCGATACGATCGATTTACCCCCATTGTGCAAGAAAGCGTACAAACCAATACGGTTTTTCCCAATACACGTACCGACAAAATAGATGCCTTACTTACGCATCGGATCTTTGGTCCCTTGCTGTTTTTTGCCCTCATGCTCGGTATGTTTCAGGCCATCTTCGATTGGAGTGTGTACCCGATGGACTGGATAGAAAGCGGCTTCTCCAGTGTGAATGCTTTCCTTAAAGCCAGGTTGCCTGATACCTGGCTAACCGAACTTCTAACCGATGGCATCCTGACAGGACTATCGGGCATTATGGTTTTTGTTCCGCAAATTGCCATCCTGTTTTTGCTTGTTACCATCCTGGAAGAAGTAGGGTATATGTCGCGTGTGGTATTTATGTTTGATAAAACGATGCGCCGTGCCGGCATGAACGGCCGTAGTGTAATATCTCTCATTGGTGGTGGCGCATGTGCCGTGCCGGCAATTATGAGCAGCCGCACCATTGGTAATTGGCAGGAGCGGCTTATTACCACCATGGTGACTCCTTTTATCAGTTGCAGTGCCCGCATACCGGTATACCTGGTACTCATCGGATTGGCAGTACCGGCCGTTAAAATTGGAGGCATTATACATGCACAAACCCTGGTTTTTGCCAGCATGTATGCCCTGGGTGTTATTGCAGCCTTTGCGTCTGGTTGGGCCATGAAAAAATGGCTTAGAACCCGCGAGCCCTCTTTCCTTGCTATTGAATTGCCCGAATACCGAATGCCACACTGGAAAAATGTAGGCCTTACCGTGTGGGATAAAGTTGCAGCCTTTGTTTTGGGCGCTGGTAAGATTATTCTCATTGTATCCATAACCCTTTGGGGCTTGGCCCGATTTGGACCAGGCAACGCCATAGCAAATGCCGAAATCAAAGCCAAAGAGAAGGCGGAACAGGAACACCTGAATCCTGAAGATTCGAAGGATCTCATTGCACACTACCGTTTGGAGGCGTCTTATGCAGGACAAATGGGCAAACTCATAGAACCGGCCATTCGTCCGCTGGGATATGACTGGAAAATTGGAATTGCGTTATTGACGTCCTTTGCCGCCCGCGAAGTATTCACCGGCACGCTGGCTGTTTTGTATAACATGGGTTCAGCGGAGGAAGATATTTCATCCAGGAAAGAGAATGCTGCAAAAGTGAGTTTGCGGGCCAAAATGCACGCAGAAACCTTCAGCGACAATGGCAAACCCGTTTACACAGTGGCCACAGCCCTTTCTTTATTGGTGTTTTATGCCCTAGCCATGCAATGCATGAGCACCCTGGCTGTTGTGAACCGGGAAACGGGAAGTTGGAAATGGCCTATGTTCCAGTTTACTTTTATGAGCGTACTGGCCTATGTAGCGGCCATGTTGGTATACCTGATTTTCAGCTGAGCGTTTCGTACATCGACTTGATTTCTGCTGCATACTTCTCCAGAATTACCCTGCGCTTTAATTTGAGGGTGGGCGTAAGCTCGGCCTCGGTACCGTCGCTCTTTACGGGCTCCCATGGATTGGCTAATAATACAAACTTCTTAATTTGCTCCGCATGTCCAAAGTGCGGATTTACCCGATCAATCAATTGTTGGTAGCGGTGAATGACCCTTGGATCCTGAATGAGATCTTCAACTGTGGTCCAGGGTATTTGATGCTTATTGCACCATGCTTGCAACCCGGTGCGCTCAGGCACCAGAAGCACAGAAACAAATTTTAAATTGTCGCAAACGACCATTGCTTGATCTACCAGTCGATGTTCTTTTAAAATGGATTCTATGGGGGTGGGGGCCACATATTTTCCTCCACTGGTTTTGAGCAGTTCTTTTTTTCGATCGGTTATTTTCAAAAAATTGGCGCCATTCGGGCCGGTAAGCAACATGCCAACATCGCCGGTTGCCAGCCAGCTTTTGCCAGAGTCGTCAATTATAATAGCCTCGGCAGTTTTATCGGCTTGTTTGTAATAGCCCAACATTACCCCATCACTATGCGCCAAAATTTCCCCTTCACCAGGCCGATAGGCGCCATCGTCATTTATTCGGAGTGTTACACCATCCAGTATCTGACCTACCGTACCCAACAAGGCGCCTCCAGGGGAAAAGCTGCTAAAACTCAAAGCAGGAGCCGCTTCGGTTAGTCCATAACCTTCTCGAACGGGAATCCCGGCTGCATTGAAAACACGCATCACCCGCACCGGACAAGCACTTGCACCCACTACAATGCCTTTAACTTCGCCGCCAAGCCCTTCCCGCCATCGCGCAAAAATGAGTCGATCGGCAATTGCCCATTGCAGAGCCCTGATTCCACGTGGTTTCTGATCAAATTCCCAGGATTCAGCCAGTTGCAGGGCCCAAAAAAATAAAGCCCGTTTGGGTCCTTTCAGGGCCTCCCCACGCAATAATATCCGCTCGTATA
>JAGWYI010000557.1 GCA_018969455.1 Bacteroidota bacterium
CCGCTGTAGGATTGTGTAAATAGCAAAGAATCATTGGTACGCACTTCGAGGGTATGTTCACCCAGGTCAAGCGCCATCCGGAGGCCCAATTCCACCGCTTGCCCGTTGTTGTTCCACTCTGTCAAGGGTACATCCAAGGCATTTTCCGCCAGTTTGCCTTTTGCATATCCATCCCCGTTGTAATAGGAATACCGAATTTCTTCCCCGATGAAGCGTTTGAAATAGGCATTGGTAAAGTATTGCAAATTTTCATACCAACACCATCCGGTTTTGGGTGGAACATTGCTCAAATCGTTGTTTTGCAATGCAATACGTGCAGGGCTGCTGCTTTCCGACCAACACAAATAATACACGCTGGTGTCGTTTACCATGCTGTACCAGGGATTTACCTCCTCTTTTTCAGCATCTGTAAATAAAAATCGATCCAGCTCGTCGCGGTTGCGCTGCCCCCAAAATTCCAGGTAATCCTGATCGGAAAAAGCGCCATCGGTGCTGACGTAAAGCGGAGTCTGTTGGCCGTTTCGATACAAACGCAATTGATTTCCACTTAAATTGCCAGAGGGCACGCCCGCTTGAAGGAGTTGCGAACCATTGAGCCGATAGATGCCATCGGAAGCGATTTTGAGCCGCAAATACGGTTGATCGAACCGGATCCACTCGTTTCCGTACAGGGTATCAGCGCCAACGGGCATTTGCGCAGAAAGTACAGACAATTGAAGAAAAAAGGCCGCAAAAAAAGCAAAGCCTGAACGCATGAACTTATAAAATTCAGCCATTTACTTATAATAAAATGCTTGAAAGTATAGTTTATTGGCAGCAGGAACCGCAAAACCTGCAAAACGGGTACGCCGCAACAAGCAGCAAAGGTACTTTTACAATAAAAAGTACCTGTTAAGTTTTATCCCGATCGGCTATCCGGCATAAAAGAATTTTACCCGGAAGGCCTCCTGAAAAGTTGCACGCTTGGTCATGCTGAACGCTGGTTTTCAATTATCCGGGCAGCAGACCCTACAAAAAAACAAAAAGCGCGCAGTGTAAAAACCCGGCCCGGGCGGAAAACCCTGAATGTTGCATGTACACAAATTTTTAAGCATCTTTTTAATCCGGTCACACCTTTTTACCCGCCAATTATGCGATTGATCCTCCTTGTTTTTTGCACATTGTACACCTTGCCAAACCTCCATGCCCAATGCAGTTCGATGGAATTGGGCGAATTTCAAAACCTGCAACGCAAAGATGCTTCAGCAAAAGAAGCCGGAATCCTGTCCCTGGGATTTGACCTGCACAGCGATTTTGTGTTGAAAGGCAAATCCATGCGCCGTTTCAACAAATGCTGGGCCGGAAATCCGGGGAAAGCCCGGTATCAGCAGGTGCTCCTGTGGAATACCAGCGCAGATGAGTTGCTGCTGCTGTTTTCCGAGGAAACGGCCTATCTTGCCCTGCGGCAATCGATCGAAGGCCGACATGAAACTGCCAATGTGCAGCGCGGAGACCAATTTTACATCGGCCATACCTTTCGTTACCAATTCAGCATCCAGCAGTTAGACGGAACTCCTTATTATGCCGTCAGCATTGCGTTCAAATGACACAAAATTTACGGCCGACTTTCATGGAACTGTGTACATTTGCGCCTTCAAATTTTCCTTACTGCCATGAAAGTATTCAAGTTCGGCGGCGCCAGTGTAAAGGATGCCGCGGGTTTGCAAAATGTCGCAAACATCCTGCAGCGTTATAAAAATGAACCATTGGTGATCATCGTTTCGGCGATGGGTAAAAACACCAATGCCCTCGAAGCCGTTTTGGCCGCACACGTAAAGCAAAACGGAGAAGCCCAGGCGCTGTATGATGCTGTCAAAGAAAGCCATTATGCCATCCTGCGCGAACTGTTCGACGCCAACGATGACATATTTACCTCCGTTAACGACACTTTCGTGGAAGGTGAATGGGTGCTGGAAGAAACACCCGCCGACAATTACGATTACATGTACGACCAGCTGGTAAGTGTGGGAGAACTCGTTTCCTCCAAAATATTGGCGGCGTTTCTTCAAAAAAGCGGTCTCCATACCCAATGGCTCGATGCCCGTGACGTGGTAGCCACCGACAATACCTACCGGGAAGGATGGGTCATTTGGGATAAAACCAAAGCCAATGCCCAACGATTGGTGCCGCCCATGTTGGAAAAAGGCGGTTTTGTGGTCACCCAGGGCTTTATCGGCTCCACCTCCGAGAACTTTACCACCACCCTGGGCCGCGAAGGCTCCGATTATTCTGCCGCCATCTTCTCCCATTGCCTCGATGCGGAAAGCATGACCATCTGGAAAGACGTGCCAGGCGTATTAAACGCCGACCCGCGTTTGTTCGAAAATGTGACCAAACTCGACCGAATTTCCTACCGGGAAGCCATTGAAATGACTTATTACGGCGCATCGGTGATCCACCCGAAGACCATCAAGCCGCTGCAAAATAAAAACATCCCGTTGTATGTGAAATCCTTCATTGATCCCGACGGACCCGGGACTGAAATCAGCAGCGACAATGAGGAATTGTACCCGCCCATCATTGTGGTGGAAAAAAACCAGGCGCTGCTGCACATCAGCACCCTGGACTATTCTTTCGTAGCCGAACAGCACATGGCGCGCCTGTTCAGAATTGCAGCGGATCTGCGGATTTTTGTCAATTCCATGCAAAACACGGCCATCAGCTTCACCATCTGCGTGCCCAACATCCCCGACAGGCTCGAAAAATTCATCAATAGTGTTTCCGATGAATTTAAGGTAAAATTAGAAACCGGCCTGGAACTCATCACCATTCGGCACTACACCGAAGAAACCATTGCCAGTTTAAAAAAAGGCAAAATGGTGCTGTTTGAAGAACGCATCCAGAATACCCTGCAAATGGTGGTGAAAAACATCCCGCTTATTGAACGAAGGGAAGTGGACATTCCAAGCCGAAAAGACTAATCCGGTGTGGG
>JAGWYI010000019.1 GCA_018969455.1 Bacteroidota bacterium
CTCGACAAACAGTTGCGTAATGACGCGCCCGATGAGCGCCTGTATTCGAAAATGGATGCCTGGAAAGCCATTTATGGTCATAAAAAACTGGATGAAGCCCAACTGCGTCGGGTAGCATCCGATTTAACTCAACTTTCGCTTCAATTTTTGGCACTCGAACACCGTTCTCAAAACACCTTGCAGGAATTGTTGGAGTTGCAGCGAATTTTGAAAAAACCGGCATTTAAGGCACATCTTCAACCCTTGGAAAAACAATTGGTTCAGACACTTGAAAACGATCAAGCTCCATCGGCACAAACCTATTTAACAGGTTTTCAAGCGCATTGGAACATCACCAACCGGGTATCTGCTTCTTTGAATGTGCGCGACTTCATCAGTCACCTTTTCCCGGCCGATGCCTACCTCGAGCGATTTTATGTGGTTCAAAAATTAAAGTTGTACATAGCCTGGCATTCATTCCGAAATTTTAGATCTACAGAAGCCCCATTTGTATTACCCCCCGGTTTTTTGGAGTACGTTCGGCATGCGGCTTTTTCAGAAGAGCCCGTAATTGCAATCTATTGTAAAGTTGTCGACTGCTTGTTGGAACCCGATGAAAGCCGATTTTTTGATGAACTCATACATGATTTGGAACAACGTGGAAAGTTTTTGAGCAAGGAAGACCTCAAGGAATGTTACAATGTAGCCCAAAACTATTGCGCAGTTAAAATTAATCAGGGGCAGACCGTCTATCACAGGGCTTTGTTTAATATTTTTAAAGAATTAATTGAAAAAGATATTTTGCTGGTCGACCATCAGCTTTCCGAGGGCATGTACAAGAATGTGATTACTGTTGCCCTGCGCGTGGAAGAGTTTGCCTGGGCCGAGCAGTTTGTTCAGGCTTATTCCGATTATCTCCCCAATCACATTCGGGATAATGCCAAAACCTACAACCTCGCCAATTTGTATTCTCATCAAAAACAACATACCAAAGTGATTGAACTGTTGCGCAATGTGGAATACAGCGATCTGGTATACACCCTGAGCTCCAAGTTGATTTTGATTCGAACCTATTACGAGACCCATGAATGGATGGCGCTTGACTCACTGCTCGACAGTTTTCGCATCTTTTTACGACGCAACAAACAGGTGCCTAAAACTTCCAAAACAGAATTCAACAACTTTTTGGGTTTTGTTAAAAAACTTTCGGCGCTCCCCTTGGCCGATAAAAAAGCCCGCGTCCAATTGCACGAAAAAGTGGCGCAATGCAACGCCGTGGTGCTAAAAAAATGGCTGCTTGAAAAAATACTTGAAGGGTAACTTTTAAATCCTGTATTTTTGTGGTCTTTTTATCAGCATACGCCAATCATGGCCACTCCACGCACCGTTGCATTTCATACGCTAGGCTGCAAACTCAATTATTCTGAAACTTCAGCGATCGCACGATTGTTTGAAAATGAAGGCTATTTGCCCGTTAAATTTGAGGAAGGCGCCGATATTTATGTAATTAATACCTGTTCGGTTACAGAACAAGCCGACCGCGAATGCAAAAAAATTGTGCGTACTGCCCTGCGGCATCAGCCGGCAGCATTTGTGGTGGTTACTGGCTGTTACGCTCAACTCAAACCCCGGGAAATTGCCGATATTCCAGGGGTCGATCTGGTGCTGGGCGCCGGTGAAAAGTTCAAAATCCTGCAATATGTAGATGATTTGAGCAAAGCGCAAGGCAAAGGCATGGTTTATGCCGGTGATGTAAAAGAAGTTAACACTTTTACGCCCTCCTTTTCCTTCGGCGATCGCACCCGCTCTTTCCTGAAAGTACAGGATGGTTGTGATTATAAATGTACATTTTGCACCATTCCACAGGCGCGGGGCGCCAGCCGTTCGGATACCATAGAACAAGTTTTGCAAAATGCTCAGGCCATTGCCGACATGGGTGCTCGCGAAATTGTACTCACAGGGGTCAACATTGGCGATTTTGGCAATGGAACCGAAGTAATTGAGGGCGTTCGACCCAAAAAAGCGGCTTTATTTATTGATTTGATACAGGCGCTGGATGCACAAATCTCCATTCCGCGCTTTCGCATTTCGAGTATTGAACCCAATTTGTTGACCGATGAAATTATCCAGTTTGTAGCAGAAAGCAAGCGTTTTATGCCGCATTTTCACGTGCCACTGCAATCGGGCAACGACAAGCAACTGAGGGAAATGCGTCGGCGATATCGTCGCGATCTATACGCAGCCCGGGTAGAAAGCATCAAAAAAGCGATGCCGCATGCCTGCATCGGTTGTGATGTGATTGTCGGATTTCCAAACGAAACCGAAGCCGATTTTCTGGAAACCTATGCCTTCCTTCAAACGCTGGATGTATCTTATTTACATGTTTTTACCTATTCCGAGCGCGCCAATACGCCGGCTGCCGAAATGCCGGGCATCGTTCCTGTGGAAGAACGCAAACGCCGCAACCAGGCTTTGCGCGGTTTGTCGGAAATGAAACGGCGTGCTTTTTATCAACAATTTGAAGGTGAAATCCGCGAAGTCTTGTTTGAACAACATAAAACACCGGGATTTATCAGCGGCTTTACCGACAATTACATCAAAGTAGCGCTGCCTGCCCATCCCGAATGGATCAACCACATTGGCCCGGTCAGCTTGGGGGGCATCAATGAAGATGGTGATATGTTGGCCGAATATGCTGCATTGAGCCATGCTTGATCTCGATTTGTTGCAATTTCAGCCTCATTTACGCGTGCAAGAAGACAAGGATGGCGCCTACATTTTTGATCCCATCCGCAAAAAGCATGTGGTATTGCAGCCTGAAGAATTGGTTCGCCAATTGGTTTTGCAATATTTGCTGCAGGAGTTGCAATATCCTGCCCATCGCATCCGCGTGGAAATAGGAATTGTTTACAACGGGTTAAAGAAACGCTGCGACATCGTTGTTTTTGATGCTGCCGTGCAACCCTGGTTGCTGATTGAATGCAAATCGCCCAAAATTGCCCTCAATCAGGCCGTTTTTGAACAAGCGGCGCATTACAACCTGCAATTGCAAGCACCTTTTCTGGGGGTTACCAACGGTCTGGCAAGCTATGTCGCCCAACTCGATTTTGAACAACGCTCTTTTCAATATTTGTCGGCCTTCCCGGCTTTCCCTGCCTTATGAAATTGCTTATCCTTCATGGCCCCAACCTAAATCTGCTCGGCCTGCGCCAACCCGATATTTACGGCATCCGCCGTTTTGAGGATTATCTGCCGGAATTAAAAAATGCCTTTCCAGAGGTCGAACTCGAGTATTTTCAAAGCAATCACGAAGGTGTTTTGATCGACCAGCTCCATCAAATTGGCTGGGAAATGCAAGGGATTTTATTCAATGCCGGTGCGTACACGCACACGTCTCTGGCTTTGGCCGATGCCATTTCAGCTATTCCGGCGCCAGTACTTGAAATCCACATAAGCAACGTGCAGGCGCGGGAGCCCATCCGACACCATTCCATGATTGCCTCGGCATGTGTCGGCAGTATTACCGGTTTGGGTTTTGATTCCTACCGTTTGGGTATTCAATATTTTATCTGGAACCAAGGCACCCGGTAAATGGGTGGTTTTTTACCTACATCTTTTACCTTTGCCGAGCATTTTTAAACCATCGTTCGCATGTCTGATATATTTGAAACCATTCGCCGCACGCAGGAAGCAATTGAGGCCATTCAGCCGGAAACCGCCGAAACCCTGGAACTGTTCCGCATTCAGTACCTTGGCAGTAAGGGTGAAATTAAAACCCTGATGGAGGCCATGCGGGAAATTCCGAATGAGCGAAAAAAAGAATTCGGACAACAGATTAATGCACTCAAACAGGTGGCCGAGGAAAAATTCCAGGCTGCTAAAGCCCTCATAGAGGCTCGGGAGGAACAAAGCGCTGCCGCCCGATTTGACCTTACCGCTCCGGGCGAACCGCTGCCAGTGGGCTCGCGCCACCCGGTTGCGGTTACGCTCAACCGCATAGTCGACATTTTTACCCGAATTGGCTTTTCTGTTGCCGATGGGCCCGAGATTGAAGACGATTGGCACAATTTCACGGCCATGAATACACCGGAAGACCATCCCGCCCGCGACATGCAGGATACTTTTTATGTGGTGGATGCCCAACGCATGCTTTTGCGCACGCACACCTCACCCGTACAGGCGCGCGTGATGGAAAACCGCAAACCACCCATCCGCATCATAGCGCCGGGTCGTGTGTACCGCAACGAAACCATATCGACCCGTTCGCATTGCCAGTTTCATCAGGTGGAAGGTTTGTATATTGATGAGGGCGTTTCCTTTGCCGATTTGAAACAAACCCTGCTGTATTTCGCCCAGGAAATGTTTGGCGCACCCAAAATTCGGTTGCGTCCTTCCTTTTTCCCCTTTACTGAGCCATCTGCCGAGATGGATATTTGGCTGGGAACGGATACCGAGAAAAATTACCGCCTTACCAAAGGCACCGGTTGGCTCGAAATTTTGGGCTGTGGCATGGTTGATCCCCAGGTACTGGAAAATTGTGGCATCGATTCCTCCAAATACAGCGGCTTTGCCTTTGGGATGGGCATCGAGCGCCAAACCTTGCGATTGTACGAAATCGGCGACATTCGACTGGTGTTTGAAAATGATGTGCGCTTCTTGCGACAGTTCGCTGCAGCGCTTTAATCGCTTTTCCTCCTGTTTTTATCCTTTTGGGGTAAAAACAAAACATCTTCAAGGCAAAAAGGAACATGTTCGACGTGTTTTTGTCCGTTTTGATCGAATAATAAAGGGCAAAATCGTAGGTTTAGACCCAAATTTCGATTGAAATCGGCGCGAATGCGCCATACTTGTAACCAAATCGTTCAGCCATGTTCCTCATTACATTGGGCATTCTTATGCTCATTGCTTCATTCCTGGTGAAAGCAAATCCCAATTTTTCGGCATTTAATCGAATAGGCCGCATGTTGGGCATTTTTGTGATCATTTTGGGATTTAGTACGTCCTGTTTTGTGCAAATTCAACCCGGTGAAGTAGGCGTCCAAACGCTTTTCGGAAAGGTGCAGCCCGGTGTTCTCACCGAAGGCCTCAACCTGATCAACCCGCTGGTGGATGTGGTGCGCTTCGATGTTCGAACGCAAAACTACACCATGTCGGCTGTGCATGACGAAGGTGATCAACAAGGCGATGACGCCATCCGGGTGTTAAGTTCCGACGGCTTGGAAGTAGTTATCGATTTGTCTGTTTTGTACCACACTGTTCCCGATAAAGCGCCCGACATTTTGCGCACCATCGGATTAGACATGAAAGGAGTAATTGTGCGTCCTGTTGCCCGTACAAAAATTCGCGACAATGCCGTTTTTTATGATGCAGTATCTTTGTATTCTACCAAACGGGAAGAATTTCAACAGAAAATTTTTCAAAGCATCGAAAAAGAATTCACCGAACGCGGACTGGTGCTGGAGAATTTGCTGATTCGCAACATTCAGTTGCCTGAATCGGTAAAAACCACCATCGAAAGTAAAATCAATGCCGAGCAGGAAGCGCAAAAAATGCGCTTCGTGTTGGACAAAGAAAAACAGGAAGCCGAGCGCAAAAGGGTTGAAGCGCAGGGTATTTCGGATTATCAACGCATTCTGACCTCCACCTTGTCTGACAAATTGCTTCAGTACGAGCAAATTAAGGCACAAAAGGAAATTGCAACCTCTTCCAATGCCAAGGTGATTATCATGAACGGAAAGGCAGGCGCCCCCGTTCTGATTGGCCAATAAGGGCAAGGCCGGTTTTCCTCAACATGAAAACCGGCCTTCCTTTATTATACTTTACGCCGCCAGATTTTGTGCATAACGATCTTTATAAATCATTATAAATCAGCGAAATCCATCCTGATTTATCCACAAAATCCGGCGAATCCTGGTATATTTAGTGTGCCTCCAGCCAATTCTCACCCACGCCCATTTCCACCAAAATGGGAACCTTCAAATGGGGCATGGCACGCGTCATTTTTTCAAATACTATCGGTTTCAAACGCTCCAATTCGTCGCGGTGTACATCGAAGACCAATTCGTCGTGCACCTGAAGAATCATGTTGGATCGAAATCCTTCCGCGCGCATGGCTTCCCGAAGCTGAATCATGGCAATTTTGATCAAATCGGCTGCTGTGCCTTGAATCGGCATGTTGATGGCAATGCGTTCCGACATGGAACGCATCATGCCGTTTTTGCTGTCGATGTCGCGCAACATGCGTCGGCGACCCAGCAAGGTTTCCACATACCCGTGCGTGCGGGCAAATTCCACCGTACGCTCCATGTAGTGTTTCAAACCTTTGTATTGGGCAAAATAGTTTTCGATCAATACCTTGGCTTCGGCGCGTTTGATGCCCAACTGGTTCGATAAATTGGTGGCGCCTGCTCCATAAATGATGCTAAAATTCACGGTTTTTGCTGCCCGTCGTTGATCGGATGTTACAGCCTCGAGCGGAACGCCATACACCCGCGCTGCTGTGGCCGTGTGAATGTCCAGATTTCGTTGAAAAGCATCCAGCATGGCCTCATCTCCGCTGATTTCTGCAATCAGGCGCAATTCTATTTGGGAATAGTCGGCTGAAAGAATCACGTGGTCGGCATCGCGCGGGATAAAGGCTTTACGCACTTCGCGTCCTTCCACCGTTCGGATGGGGATGTTTTGCAAATTGGGATTTTGGCTGCTCAAACGACCCGTGGCAGCAATGGTTTGGTTAAATTGGGAATGAACCCGTCCGGTACGCGGATTAATCAAGGCCGGGAGTGCATCTACATAAGTGCTTTTGAGTTTCATTAAAGCCCGATGTTCCAAAATATCGCCGCAAACCGGGTATTCGGCTGCCAATTCCGACAAAATTTCTTCGTCGGTGCTGTATTGCCCGCTTTTCATTTTTTTGCCCGGATAGGGAATTTTCATGCGGTCGAACAATACCTCACCCACTTGTTTGGGGCTCGCCACATTAAACGTGTAGCCGGTCGTATCGAGTACTTTTCGCTCCAGCACCGCAATTTTTTCAGCCAGTTGACCCGAGTACTCCTTTAAAAAGACGGGATCGATTCGGACACCGGCATGTTCTATGTCGGTAAGTACTTTTACGAGCGGTGTTTCCACCTGATGAAACAATTTGACCAGATGTTGGCCGGCTGCTTCCAGTTTGGGTTCCAGGTGTTGCCGCAGTTGCAAGGTTATATCGGCGTCTTCGGCGGCATATTCTTTGATCAAATCAAGGGGCACGTCGCGCATGGAACCTTGTTGAGCTCCCTTTTTGCCGATCAAAGTTTCAATTTTGACGGGAGCATAATTGAGGTAGGTTTCCGACAAATAATTCATGTTGTGCCGCAAGTCGGGTTCCAGCAAATAGTGGGCAATCATGGTATCGAAATAAGCCCCGCGCAGTTCCACATTGTAGTTGCGCAACACCAGGGCATCGTATTTCAGGTTTTGCCCTACTTTTTCGATTTTTTCACTTTCAAAAACGGGCCGAAATTCGTCTACGATGGCTTGTGCCGCTATTCGGTCGGCCGGAATGGCCACATACCAGGCTTCGTGAGGCTTAAAAGCAAAGGAGAAACCCACCAGATCTGCCTGGGTGGCGTCTAATGCGGTGGTTTCGGAATCGTAACTCACGCTTGGGCGGGCGAGCAGTTGTTCGAGCAATGCAGCGCGGCCTTCAGCGGTATCCACCAGGTGATAGGTATGGTCTACATTCTGGATGTTTTTATCGGCAATTCGATGCGCGATGCCCGATTTTTCGTGGATACCGCCTTCCATGGGTTGCGCGGCGGGGTCGTTGGCAAACAGATCTCCTTGGGCGGAATCGGATTGTTTGGGAGCAGATTTTTTGGTTCCTGCATCTGGTTTGGGACTGTTGGCCTGGGGGCCGCCACCCAGGGGGTGTTTCAAAATGGCATCAGCCAGGGTACGAAATTCCAGTTCGGTAAAAATACTAAGCAAGGCCTCTCGATCGAAAGCTTCGATTTCGAAATGCTTTTCATCAAACTCGATGGGGGCATTGATGTCAATGGTGGCCAGCCATTTAGAGAGGGTGGCTTTTTCGCCGTGGGTTTTTACAATTTCCTGTTGCTTGCCCTTTAATTTATCGGAATTAGCGAGCAGGTTTTCGATGTTGTCGAATTCTGCGAGCAGTTTCACGGCCGTTTTTTCGCCGATGCCTGGCAATCCGGGAATATTATCCACCGAATCACCCATGAGCCCCAACAAATCAATTACCTGATCGACCCGCTGGATGCCCCATTTTTCGCAGACTTCTTTTACCCCCATTATTTCCACCTCGTTGCCTTGGCGGCCGGGTTTGTAGAGAAAAATGTGTTCGTCTACCAATTGGCCGTAGTCTTTATCGGGAGTGACCATGTAAACGTCGTACCCCGCTTTTTCAGCCTGTTTGGCCAGGGTTCCAATCACGTCATCGGCTTCGTAATTGGGCACCGTAATGACTGGAATATTCATGGCGCGCACGATTTTTTCCACCCATGGGATGGCCAGGGTTATGTCTTCGGGTTGTGCTTCCCGGTTGGCTTTGTACAAATCGAAGGTTTCGTGGCGAAAAGTTCCGCCAGGCGGATCAAAAACCACTGCGATGTGGGTGGGTTTTTCGGTTTGCATCATGTCCCACATGGTGCGCATAAAACCCTGAATGGCTGAAACGTTCCAGCCTTTGGAGTTGATGAGGGGTCGCGTTATGAAGGCGTAGTGTGCCCGGTATATCAGGGCATGACCATCGAGCAAAAAAAGTTTTTTCATAATCAGGGTAATTGGCACATACAGGAAGCGAAGATACGGGTAAATGGCGACTTGTTATTTCAAATTTGACATAAAGTGTTTGAAATATTGCCGTTTTGTTTTACCCATCACTTCGCTTCTCGCATGAACTGTACCAATTACCGCTGTACGATCAGTTTGCCGCTGCTTTTATGGCCTGATTTATCTGCAATTTGATAAAAATAAAGTCCGTCGGGCAAGAAATGTCCATTTCCGTCACTGCCATCCCATTCAATTTGAAATTTGCCGGATGGGACAAATGCATTGCTCAGGAGTTGGCGCACCAAGGCGCCGTTTTCATTGTAAACGGCCAGATTGATTGTTTCTGCTTCCTGGAGCGCAAATTCAATATATACCGCCCCGGCAGTTGGGTTGGGGTAAATCCGTTCTTCTGAATAGTTGCTGTTCCAGAGCACCGGTGTTCCGGTGTACAGGGAATCGTAACAATTCGTTTTGCCAATAAAATAGGACGCCGAAACATCGCCGTTTTTGCGGGTGGGGGTTTCGTTTTGAGGCAAATAAACGCGCACATATTCGGTTTTAACGCCCTCGGGTGATACACTTACCCTCAAATGTCCGGCATTGGGCAGAATCTGGCCTTCAAAGTAGCCATATTCGGCGGCCTGGTTGGCATTGGAAAAATTGGGCAAACTGGGTTGCGGCGTTTCCTGATACACCAAACAATCTTTTTCCTGTCGACCAAAAAAGTGATCATGACCATGGAAAAAAATGCTGACCCGGTGTTTGGTCAATAAGTCTTTGATGGGTTGTGCCCAGCCTGGCCGATTGGCTGTCCAGCCTTCTGAATTGTCCAGGTTTTTTCCGCCCCATTCGTATCGGTTGGCAAATTCGGTTCCCCCGCGGCCCAATGGGTCGCCCCCAATGAGGTGATGGGCAAATACAAATTTGTAAGACGCCGTACTTTGTTCCAGGGTATTTTTGAGCCATTCATATTGTCCCCTGCCCAACGTCCAGCGCCAGCCATTGAGTGAATCTGGTTTGGGTTTGGTGTACCAGTAGGGATCGAGTACCACAAAAAGGGCATCACCCCATTGCCAGGCATAATAATTTTCCCGAAGGCCTACAAAGGGATGATTCGTCGTGTCGCCCGTGTAAAAGCCATTGGGTGTTGGATTGAGAAAATATTTTTTCCGCTCCAAAGTACCGTATACTGCTACATTTTCACCCGTTTGGTTGAGTTGCCAGCCCGCCTCGCCTTCATGATTGCCCAGGCAGATGTACAAGGGAACACTGTGACAAATGGATTCGTAAAATCGCCGCAAATAATGCACCCGCCAGGTCACCGTGTCGTGGGTGATCTTGTTTTGGGCATTTTTCATTTTGTCTGACATAAAAATATCTCCCAAATCGACCATAAAATCGGGGTTGTCGGCCAATTGATTTTGCAAGCAGCGCCGATACAAGGCCGTGTCGCTGAAATTGTCGAGGTGTGGATCTGCCTGTACCGTAAAAACAAAGGATTGTCCGGGTGTTCGCTGGGTTCGAAAGGTGTGATGGGCACGGGTGGTAAATGCGCTGGATCCGGGGTTGCGGTGGCAAACCCGGTAATAATATTGCGTATTGGGAGAAAGCTGGTTTAAAACAAATTCGGCTGGCTCCAGCGCAGCAAAAGTTTTCCAAGGCGATTGGTTTGTTAAATTGCCGCTTTGAGTTCCATATTGTACGCATACTTCGGCTGCATCGGAAAAGACCAATTGTAAATCTATGCTGTTGGCGGTAGGCCGTCCGAGCAATTCGGCGTGTTGCAGGGCTTGGGCATGCATCTGATGGACGGCCAAAAAGGCCATTACGTACCCAAATAAACGAATTTTCATAAAAGTTCAGGATTTGATCAAACGGATCATTTGCATTGGATTGCCTCCAATCGTTAAAAAATAAGGGCCGGAGCTCAGGTTGGAAAAGTCTTCTGCTGCAATGTTTTTTCCGGCAAAGATCAATTGGCCATACACATTCCACAGGCGGTAATCAGCCTCTGGATCTGTAGGGAAAAGTTGAATTTTTGAGGTAAATGGATTGGGAAAAACCATTTTATCGAGAATCTCCATTGTGGCAGCTGCCGTGGTAGCGGAATTGCCCCCGCGAACACAAAGGATCAGGTTTTTGGCCGTTTTTTCTGTATAGGTTACAATACCGTATCGTGTATCGAGGTACCAGGCGCGGGCAGGGAAATTGGGGAGAGAAGTGGAGGACCAATATTTTCCGGGTACGGCGCCCTTAAAAACAGCCGGATTGATGGAAGGCTGAAAACGCGTTTCGTCGTTGATGGATTGTAGTTCTTTAATATTGGGCAAACGCCAGTCGTTTTTGCCCTCCAGTAACAGATTTTCGGCGAAAAACAGGGCATTTTCCCAGGTAATGGAGTCTTTTGGTAAAAAAGCCTGCCATTCCAATCCGGTTAAACTGTCATAAACGATGCTATCGAGTGTTACTAACTGCTTGGCAATCGATTGTGGGGAGTGCACATCGCGCACTGCGCGCGCGTGCATTTTTTTACTGCCTCCAGCGCTTACGGTTTCCGATTTTGGATGGTTTCCGATTCCGCCGCCGGCATTGGTCACCCATATTTTGGCGGCATTGTCGGCTTGCTTTTCGCTGGTCCACCAATATTCGGCGCCGGTATTGGTAAAAGCATTTTGATCCAAAGCCGGATTGGGTTTGCTGTGATTTAAAATGGAAAACGCTTCCTGGGCACTGGGCAAGCGCCAATCGGAATACGTTGCCAATGTCAAATTGGTACAATACTGCTGTGCATTTTCAAAGGTCATTTCGCCGCCATCCGTTTGTTGCCACATCAAGCCAGTCACAGTGTCGGTCACCGTTCCATCGCCATTTACCTTAAAAAACGGGGTATGGATCGAATAATCCGAGTCTTCACCGAAAGTATTGGTAAAGCTCTGGATTTGCCCTGTATCGGGCAGCCGGTACATGGTTTTGGGAACAGATTGTGCAACCAGTTGTCCCGAAATTGCCACGAGAGCCCAAGCGAGGAGCTGTTTCAAATTTCTCATTGTACCACGATTTTGCGCGACGTTGAGCCGTGTTCAAAGATTATTTTCAGGATGTATACGCCTTTTTCAAGACCTTCCAGGCGTGTTGTTGTAGTAGCGTTTTGTTGCTGAAGCAATCGGCCATTCAAATCGAATACCTGCAAGTTTTGTGCATGATTACCTTCCGGCTCTGAAATTTTTACGTAAACATCTCCGACAGAGGGGTTAGGGTAAACAAACACAGCTGATGCCAAAACAAATGCTTCTTGGGTGGGCGTGCTTACGCTGCAAGGCAGATGCCCGTTGTAGGTTTGGGTGGTTGTTCCGGTGGGTGAAACAAAGTTGAAGGTGTACTTGCCGCCTGGGGTCCAGCTGTACTCCACATTATAGGCGCCTCCGTTTCGGGTATAGGAAAGGTTGTAGCCATTGTTTGTCCCGTTGGACACACAACTGATGATGCTGGCGCCGCTCAATGGTTGCAAAAACGGGCGAATGGGTTTTGCGCTTGCTTGCGGAACAATTTGCAAGCTGGTATCTTCGGTCACTTTTCCCACCATGTTGCCAATCATGTAAGGAGGATTGGCGGTACCATGGTAGTGATACACACCGGCATTGTCGAAATGCCCATGATTGGCATCGAGGGGCAACATGGCGCTGCCGTCGGGTTCCTGTGCGCCATACACGGCAAAACCGTCGAGGGCAAAGGCGATGGGAAGCACTTCGCTTGTTACAGGGTCGAGGTGTAGCGGTGCAATGTGGTAATGATAGTCATCGGCCCGGCCGCAGTGCCCGCCCCATTGATCGAGTTGACCGTCGGCCTGTGCGTCTACACCGGTATTGGTAAAAGGGTTAAAAATCGGAATTCCATTGGCGGCAATGGCCACTGCGCCACGCAGGAAGTGTTGAGCGTTCACGGGTACCGGTTGGACGGCCAAAACCGGGTTGAGCGGAATTTGCCAGGCATTGTTGCCATTATAACATTGCGGAATGGGCACTTGTTGCTGCCATTTGGTAATGCCGGCCATCATGGGATGTGTGGCAGGAATGCCATTGGATTCGACATAAAACCAGTTATTGTCCCAATGGGTGGCCAAATTGGATTTAAATGGCTGAAAAGCGCTGTCAACAAATTGTGGATCGGTGCCCATTAATCTGCTACCCACGTGCAATTTAAATGACAATAAAAACAAAGCAGCCAAACTCGCAGCTGAGAGCGACCATTTTTTCCCATTGGAAGGTAAAATATAGCCCAAAAACAACAAATAGGCGAGTGCCGCCAAGATCCATAAGGCGTCTTGGGCGGTAAATGCCCAATTGTGCCCGTTTGGAGCAGGCTTTATTGAGGCATTCAATTGCGCGATTTCTCTTTGTTTGATGTGAATAAATGCAAGATCCTCCCTGGAAAAATCGCTCAGCGGGAAGTTGAGCACTTTGCCTTCCCGATCTTCGAGGTATACCCGGGAATCTTTTATCATCAGGAAAGAGGCATTCAGGGTATGCTTTTCATTGATGCGCCACACGCGCAAGGGTGCGTGTGTGCCCTCAAGGTTGTGGGCTGCCAGGCCTGTTAGGCAGCAGATACTTAATGTCAGCGCAAGAAGGTATTTAATCGCCATGAAATTCAATTGGTTATGAAAAAAAATTAATTTACTTTTTCAAATCGTAGGGTTTTTGAAAACCCTTGTTCCGAGATCCGAAGGAAGTAAACGCCCTGAGCCTGAGCTTCTAATTGGAGCCTAAATTCCAATGATCCCGCTGGCCAAACCGCTGTTTGGAGCAATCGGCCCTGAAGGTCGAACATTTCAAGGGTTTTATCCGAATCGGAAGTGCGTTGGGTGCGTAAATGGAGCTGGTTTTTTGCCGGATTTGGGAATAATTTGGGTTCCGGGTTGTTTTTTTCAGCATCTGCATCCTGTGTGGCTGTGGCACAGGTACCAACGGTGTAGGAATATCGAATTTCCCGGTTTTTGTGGTTGGCCAGGGTATCCTTGGGCAGGTAGGCGCCCACATAATCCACCGTTACGCAATTTTCTGTTACGCGAACCCGCAGGTGTCCGGCGCCATCCAGCGTTAGATCAGTATAGGCATCGGCATTGGCCAGCACGCCAATTTGATAGGTAGAATCGCTGGGCATGGGTACTTCCTGATACACCACGCCGTCCATTTGTTCCCGGGCATATAAGTGGTCGTGTCCCTGGAAAAAAATGTCAACGCCATTGTCGACCATGAGTTGGTGAATGGGTTTCCCCCAACCCGGCCGCATTTGGTCGAAAAGGTAAGCGCCAGTGCCGTTGTTGTTGTATCCGCCCCATTCACAGCCTTTTGCTGGTACTATTCCGCCTCGGCCCTGGCCCCGATTATGGTGACAAAACACAAATTTATGTTTGGCCTGGCTGTTTTCCAGGGTACTCCGAAACCAGTCGTACTGGATTTTCCCCAATGTCCAGTCCCAGTTTTGGGGTTTTTCATTCACATCGCAATCGCGATACACATCCAGAATGACAAACAAGGCATCGCCCCAGGTAAATGCGTAATAATTTTCGGGTAAACCTATTCCATACGCCTCTTCCTGCATATTGCCCGAATAAAAATCATCCGGCTGGGGGTTGGGGTAATAAAATTTGCGCCAAAGGGTGCCATACACGGCAATGTTGTTGGGGGGTGTTTGGTCGAGGTAATAACCGCTTTCGCCTTCGTGGTTTCCCAAACAAACAAAAAAGGGCATGGAATGGCATACCTGACCCAGGTATTGTCGATAGTCGAGGTGCAAGGCTTTCATATCGGCGCTGGTGGTGGTCAGGGGCGTGTGGTCGTCGCCAAAAATATCGCCAAGCGAAAGCATAAAATCGGCCGAATCTTTGGCCTGGTTGGCCAGGCAGATTTGATACACCGACCGGATGCCTTTTTTGTCGTACAAATGTTCATCGGCTTCCACGGTAAAGGTAAAGGATTTGCCGGGTGCGCGTTGGGTATGAAAAGTATGCACAGGGCCATTTGTAAAGGCGGCGTTGGCGTTTTTTCGGTATTTGGTACGATAATAATAACGGGTATCAGGCAGTAGGTTTTCCAGGTTTACCAAAACAGGGGTTCCGGCGATGCCATTTTGAGCAGGCGTTTGATTGCTTAAACTGTTGGGAATCAAGCCATAGTCTACCTGAGTCTCTACCGCCTGATCAAACAAGACGCTTAAGGTGATGGAATGGTCGGTTGGTCGTCCGAGTATTTCATTAAAATTTTGAGACCACAAACAAAGATGTATTAGGCCAACCAGTAAGGAGGTAAGTAAAAAACGAATCATGAGCGAATAAAGGGAAAACAAGTTCGCAATTAGACTGTTAAAAATCCAATTGGTTTAAAACAGCGCCTCCTTTTTTAGTCCCCAAAAAAACAATTGTTTCCAATCAATTTTACAGGGTGTTTTTTTATACCCTCCAAATACTCTATCTTTGCCCCGCCTTTTTTGCCAACCAAACCGAAGGAAATTTTGTTACGCATGTTGTTCCTCGACACACACATTCATTCACTGCATATTTTCGCTTAAAAAATGGCTGTTGCAACCGAATCACACCCGAAATACAAAGTAAAAGACATTGCGCTTGCCGAATGGGGCCGCAAAGAAATTGAACTCGCCGAAGCCGAAATGCCCGGGCTCATGGCCTTGCGCGAAGAGTTTGGCGCCTCCAAACCCCTCGCAGGGGCACGCGTGGCAGGTTGCCTGCACATGACCATCCAAACGGCGGTGCTCATCGAAACCCTCGTGGAGCTGGGCGCCGAGGTTTCCTGGTCTTCCTGCAACATCTTTTCCACACAGGATCACGCCGCTGCAGCCATCGCAGCCGCAGGGATTCCGGTGTATGCATGGAAAGGCATGAACGAGGAAGAATTTGATTGGTGTATCGAGCAAACCCTGCACGCATTTACCGACGGTTTGCCTTTGAACATGATCCTCGACGACGGCGGCGACCTCACCAACATGGTGTTGGATCGCTACCCAGAGCTGGTAAAAGACATCCGCGGTATTTCAGAAGAAACAACCACTGGCGTACACCGCCTGTATGAGCGCATGGCAAAAGGTACCCTGCCCCTGCCTGCGATCAACATCAACGACTCGGTTACAAAGTCAAAATTTGACAACAAATACGGTTGCAAAGAAAGCCTGGTGGATTCTATCCGCCGCGCGACCGATATCATGATCGCAGGTAAAGTGGCCGTTGTGGCTGGTTACGGCGACGTGGGTAAAGGTTCGGCTGCTTCTTTGCGCGGTGCTGGCGCACGCGTAATTGTGACCGAAATTGACCCGATTTGCGCTTTACAAGCCGCCATGGACGGTTTTGAAGTGAAAAAAATGGAAAATGCAATCCCACGTGCCAACATCGTGGTAACCGCAACCGGGAACTGTGACATCGTAACGGAAAAACACTTCCGCCTGATGAACGACAAAACCATCCTGTGCAACATCGGTCACTTCGACAACGAAATCGACATGGCCTGGTTGAATAAAAACTATGGTCATACCAAATTGAACATCAAGCCTCAGGTTGACCTGTTCAACATCGACGGTAAAGACATTATTGTGCTGGCAGAAGGTCGATTGGTGAACCTGGGTTGCGGTACCGGTCACCCATCGTTCGTAATGTCCAACTCCTTCACCAACCAGGTGTTGGCGCAAATGGAACTGTGGGCGAATGCCAAGGCTTACGAAAACAAGGTGTACATGTTGCCGAAGCACCTCGACGAAAAAGTGGCGCGTTTGCACCTCGCGAAAATCGGCGTTGAACTGGAAGAACTGGCTACACACCAGGCGGATTACATCGGCGTGGCCGTGGCCGGTCCGTTCAAACCGGAATATTATCGGTATTAGTAGAGGCAAGTCGCGACTTGCCCCTACGCCGCGATTGTCATGGACGAATAAAATTTCAAAGCGCTGGGATCCATTGGGTCCGCAGCGCTTTGTTTTTATATTTTTGTAAACCATTATCATGCATTTTTACCTGCTTGTGTAACATTAGCGCCCTTGAAACGTTTTATACCACGCGAATAATCCACTGCTTTAAAAATATGACCTACAGGCTGTTTTTCCTGCTTTCCTGCTGCTTTTGGTCCGTTCCTGCCTTTGCGCAGGTGCGGCCCGATACCACTGCGGGTCCGGTAGGCGCCTGGGCGCGCATGGAGGTGACAAATGGCGATACCATTTTCGACATGTCTTTGCGTCCGGTACGCATTGCTCAGGCGCGCAAATTCAAGGATCTGGACGAGCAGGTGCTTTACAATCGGTACAAATACGCTGCCCGTAAGGTATACCCCTATGCTTTACAGGCGCTGGCCTTGTACGACGAGGTGCATCAAAATACCCAGGATATGAACCGCCGTCAGCGGAGGCGGTATGTTCGGCATGAAAACAAAGAACTCAAGGAAGATTTTACCGAACAGATGAAGCAACTTTCCAAAACGCAGGGGAAAGTGCTCATAAAGATGATTGAAAAAGAGCTGCACATGCCCTTTTACGAGCTGTTGCGCGAAACCCGGGGCGGTTTTACGGCCATGTATTGGCACAATTTCGGCAAATTGTACGGGTATGATTTGAAAGAAGGGTACCGCGAAGGCGCCGATCCGCTGCTGGATGAAGTGTTTCTGGATTATGATTTTGGCGATCCTGCCCGTTGGTACCAATAAGGAAATCAACGCGCGTATTCCACAAAATACATATCAATATCGCCTTTGTTTTTGGCGGCCATTTTGCCGCGGTAAGTACAGGTAAAATGGTCTTTTACCTGTGTATAAGTATTGGATGAAATGTTGATTTTGTGTACCTCCCCGCCTTGTTCCAGCCGCGCAGCGGTGTTAACGGTGTCTCCCCAAATGTCGTAAGCAAATTTATGACTGCCTACCACCCCGGCCACCACCGGGCCAGAATTGATGCCGATGCGCATTTCAAAAATGGGTTTTCCATGGAGGCGTTTTTGATCCATCAAGACTTTCAAACGCTGTTGCATCACAATGGCTGCCTGCACCATAACCACGGCATGCTTGGGGTTGGGTTCGGGCAAGCCCGCCACACACATGTACGAATCGCCGATGGTTTTTATTTTTTCAATCTGGAAATAAGCGGCAATTTCATCAAATAAGCGGAAACATTCATCCAGTTCGCGGATCAGGTCTTCGGGCGAAACCAGTTCGGCGATGGAGGTAAAGCCTTTGAAGTCGGAGAACAGGACTGTCACGTTTTCATAGCGCACGGGTTGCACCACATTGTGCAGTTTTAATTCTTCCGCCGTTTTTTCGGGCAGAATGTTTTTAAGCAAATTGTCGGCGCGGGCGCGTTCCTGCTCGATGGTGGCATTTTTGGCGGCAAGTTCGCGGTTGGCGCGCGCGCGAATGCGGTTCCGGTTGAAAAGCAACAGGGTGAGTAAAACCAACAACAAAGCGCCTCCA
>JAGWYI010000558.1 GCA_018969455.1 Bacteroidota bacterium
ACCGCTAACTCTAATTCCAATAGCAGCCAATGCAATTTTGTGAAAAGTTTGACAAACAACGCTCAGGTATATTCGTTTTGCGTTTGTGATAAGGAGTTTCCGTACAATACAAGGTTTACCAAGGCCACAAATGGCAATTACCTGGCCAATGTTTCAACCTACGATATGCTCTTAATAACAAAGCATATTCTAGGGCTTCAACCTTTTGATGATGATTTTAAATATGTTGCTGCGGATGCTAATTGCAGCGGAACAGTAACAAGTGCTGATGTTTCTACAATTAGGCTTTTAATAATGGGATTTAATAATAATTTCGGTTATGTAATTCCAAACAATACATCTTCAGGCTTAATTCCATCTTACAAACTTTTTAATTTTATTCCAACGGCATCCAATTTTCTCGTTTCCACAGGCGAAGTAAATTACCAAGTACCAGCGGCAACTGTTTCAAATAACTACTATGTGGTAAAAACGGGCGATGTTAGCTGGAATGCGGCAACCAGCCCGTGGAACTGTTTAGTTGGAGATAACCCGGATGACCGAAACCAACAAGTTCTTGATCTGTCAATACCATGCTTAAATGTTCAAAGGGGGCAAAATGTAGTTGTTCCCATCATTTTGAATAATGCCGTGACGGTATCGGCACTTCAATTTGAACTATCCTTCAATTCGAAACAATTACGTTACTATGGTTTTGAATCTGGCAATTTGCTTTCTATTGGCCAGGAAAGCATCGGTGATTTTAACGTAGAAGATGGCAAATGGCGTTTGGGTTGGTTTGATCCGAAAGGAGCTTATATCAAACTACCATCCAATACCATACTTGGGTATCTAAAATTCACTGCTTTGGATGATCATTTTACCGACTGTATAAAATTATCCCAGGAGGAAAATGCGCTTCCAGGATTGCTTTTTGATTCGAATGGAAATGAATCAACCTTGCGTTTGACAAACACAACTGTTGGGCATCAATCCATTTCGGTAAAGGTTAATCCCAATCCTTTTAGTGGAGAGACACAGGTAAATGTTGAACTATCGAAAAGTGAAAAAGTGAAAATTTCAATATTGGATGATCTTGGAAGGATAGTATCTGCTTTTGAGTCATCCATGGTTGCCGGAGCCAACCAATTGACTTTATCCTCCTCCTTATTTAAGGATACCGCTGGCATATTCTTTTTAAAGGTTCAAACAGCAAGCGATACTCAAACAATAAAATTAATCAAGCAGTAAAAATCACCCCTTTTTTGTCTTGATTTCAATGGTTAATGCCCTGGATTTTGCAATGAATAGCAAATTCGATTATCTTTTGCTCAACCCCATTAAGTTAAGGTGCCAAAACGAAAAAAACATCCCAGAAATCAGCCCTGAAATTCATCAATGAACCAAAAGAGGTTTAATGCAATGGGGTTGTCAGGTCACAGGCATAGGCCGATCAGGCAAATGTATTGCCAATCAGCCCCAGGAAGTGATTAAAAAAGACAAGATTAAAAAGCGCGGCGGTAGTTTTTCTCGTGAAAATGACGCTCGGTGCCGCGCATGATTCGCCTTCGTCGTTCTTTGTTTTTGCCGGGTCTTTCTGGTTCAAGGGTTTGAAGTATTTGTCTGTAATAATCGCTTAAAAGTGCTCTTAGGTGGGCCGTCGGGCCGAGGCAAATTTTAACGGTAAAGCGTTTGAGCAGTCCGGCGCTAACGTTACGATTGGGCTTATAGTCGTGCAGTCGGTCGGCATTGATTTTCCTGATCGTTTTATTCAGGGGGTGGTGCAAAGCGGTTTGCAGGTTGTATAAAATAAAATGGCAGTAGATGTCTTGCCAGCAGTTATTGACAGTGTAAGCCGAGAAATTGGAAAGTTGCATAAAGGACTTGATCACAAAGAAACAGGACTCTATGCCCCAGCGTTTGCGGTATATTTGGCCGAAATGAGGCCAGCGATATTTCTTTTTGTCCAGCAGTGTGGTCAGTAGCACCTCCGTTTCGCCAGTGGGCAGTTTGATCCGAATCAGGCGGTAGGTAATGGTGGCGTCCTGGGGAATGGAAAGCCCTAAATCTTTCAAAGTTTTTTTTGCCTTGATTTGTAGCGGTTCCTGGATAATTTGTTGATCTTTACCGCTTTGAATGAAGGTTTTAATGGTATTGCTAAAATCAACACGGAGGCGGATGACACAATTTGAGCCAAAATGCTGGTGTAGAAAGGGGATGATATGCGAGCCGTAAGCACGGTCATAAACCATGAGTACATCAGAAGGGATTTGACAAACGGATCGCATGGCCATTACAATTTCCGCCGTATTTCTGGTATGAAATTGAAGTGCGGCGACGAGGTGGTTCAGCAGGTCAAAACAGACCAACATTCGGGCAGAGGGAACGCTGTTGTATTGGTTACCATGCCAGCCAAAGGCCTCGCCGAGTTCCACCTCATCAGGTAAACGGAAACCGCTTCCATCAGTGGCCCAAAGCCGGAAACCTTTCCATCGGTGGATTTTAAAGGCTTGATAATACACTGAGACCCCAAACTGGAAAAAATCCCGAAAAAACCGGGGAAGCAATTTTTGCCGGGCCTGAACAAGAGCGCTTTTGGTAACTGAAAACTCGCCCGTGCCAAGCCAGTCAAAAAACTGGTCAAGCTCGACAGACAGCGTAGTTTTAAGCAGGGTGATATTGAGCCAAACAAGGCGCTCTAAATACAGAGAGCGCCGACGAGTGAAATCCCGGCCTGGCCTGCGAAAGTAATGTTGTGGCTGTTGTAATACTGCAAATGGAAAATGCCGAAGGGCATCCAAATAAGTGCGAAGGGGGGACGGCATGATTAACGGAATTTTTCACAATGTCCTCCTTTCGTTTGATTTTTTTACTTGAAAAGACCCTTAACTTAATGGGCATGATCTTTTGCTACACGCTATAATCCGGGCATTAATCTATTTTCATCACATTTTTGAAAGAAGCATTAACATGAG
>JAGWYI010000559.1 GCA_018969455.1 Bacteroidota bacterium
TTGCAACCAGGTAACACCCGCCCAAAAGTTTCCACCGACGCCTTTGAACTGATTTACGTCATTAAAGGAGAAATGGAGTTTTACCTCAACGACGATTGCGTTGAACTCAAAGAAGGCGAATCGCTCTTCTTCGATGGCAACATTCCCCACGTACCACTCAATAAAACCGCAGAGGAAGTGACTTATGTGGTAACGTATTTTTTCGGAAATAAATAAGCCCTGCAACACCCGACCCTGAAAACATACAGGTGGAACAATCCCGGCGTACCTTTGACGCATGGAACCAAATGCGCTGTGCGCCAAAACCCTGGAAAACCTGGGCATCCCGGCATGGAATGAATTGCAGGAAAAAGCCCTGGAAGCCATTAACAATCACCCCGATACACTTTTGCTGTCGCCCACCGGCTCTGGCAAAACCCTGGCTTTTTTAATGCCGGTTTTGTTGCGCATGCGCCCCGATCTGCCCGGCGTACAATGCCTTGTGCTATCGCCTACCCGCGAACTGGCCATCCAGATTGAAAAAGTATGGCAAAAAATGGCCACCGGCTTTAAGGTAAATACCTGCTATGGGGGCCATCCCATGCCCACCGAAATCAAAAATCTCAGCCAGCCCCCTGCACTGCTCATCGGCACGCCCGGCCGAATACTGGACCACATTACCCGCCAAACCTTCGACCTGAAAAACATCACCAGCCTGGTGCTCGACGAATTCGACAAATCCCTGGCACTCGGCTTTCAGGAGCAAATGGCCGATATCCTCAAAAAATTGCCCAGTCTGGAAAAACGCATCCTGGCCTCCGCCACCAACAAATTAGTGATTCCCAAATTTATGGGCATCAGCAAGCCATTTACCCTCAATTTTACGAGCGCCAAGGAAAAATCAACCGACAGACTGTCGCTGAAACGCATTTCGGCAAATCCGGAGGGAAAGGACCAACGCCTCCGCGAATTGCTGTGCTTTATTGGCGATCAAGCCACCCTCATTTTCTGTAATACCCGCGAATCGGTGGAACAAACCAATGCCTTTCTCCACCGAAAGGGCATTGCCAGCGCGTTTTTCCACGGCGGAATGGAGCAACTCGAACGCGAAAAGGCCCTTATCCGCTTCCGAAACGGCAGCACGGTGTTTTTGGTCGCCTCCGACCTCGCCGCCCGCGGCCTGGATATCCCCGAAGTGAAATATGTGATCCATTACGAACTGCCCACCCAAAAAGACGATTTCATCCACCGGAATGGCCGCACAGCCCGCATGTTTGCCGAAGGCACCGCTTTCCTTCTGCTTTCCGAAACCGCCGAATTGCCGCCATATTTGACCGAAGAACTCGATTTTTTTGAAATCCCGCCCAACAATCCACAACCGCCTGCGCCACACTGGGCAACTTTATACATCAGCGGCGGCAAAAAAGACAAACTCAGCAAAGTGGACATCGTAGGCTTCCTGTGCCAAAAAGGCCAGCTCGACAAAGCCGAAATCGGCAAAATCGAACTCATGGACTTTATGTCCTTCGTAGCCGTATCCGCCGAAAAAGCCGATACCGTAGTAAAGTTGGTGCAGCCGGAAAAAATGAAAGGGAAGAAATATAAGATTGGAATCGCGAAGTAGTGTTTTTAGTTGTTAGTTTTTAGTTGTTAGTTGTTAGTTTGGACATTGTTTACAAAAAAGGCCTTGGGTATTGCCCTAAAAAACGGAGACCAATAGCCTTGAGCCTCTAAAAAACTCTGTGCAACTCCGTCCCTCTGTGTAACTCCGTGACCCCTTTTTTCAACACGGAGACACCCAAAAACATTTTACGGCCTTAAAAAAAATGAGAAAACCCAATGTCCAAAACAGAGGGCCAGCAGAAAGAAAGGGCCACCGAGTTTCGCGGAGAGCCGGAGATACACGGAGTTTATTCTCTGTGCAACTCCGTCCCTCTGTGTAACTCCGTGGCCCCTTTTTTCAAGGAAGGTCAAAAGAAACGCCTCAAAGAGGACCTAATTTGCCACACAATGTATCAACTACCACAAATTCTCCAAATCTGATTTGTCATACACATGATCCCGCACAGCATAATACGTTTCACCAGCCGGTTTTCGCTTCAAAACTATGCCAGAACTGCCAAATAAACGGGATAGCAAAGCAAATGGTGTCAATACCACATAAAACAACACTGATAACAATACCCTGCTGTTGAACCATCCAAGCCCCTCGGCCAGCAACATCCAGCCGCGGTGTATCCAGGCTGCACCCCGGGGCCACAACACGCCAACAGCCGATACCAGCATGGCAATGCGCAACATCCAGATGAAGTGCGTCCAAAAATATAAAACCAAAAGCCCGGTTGTAATCACCAGGGCCGTTTCAATTGATTTCGAGCGATTATCCATTTCAAAATAAAGTATATATGAAGGGAGCAATGGCGCTGCCGCCACCAATTACCAACAAAACGCCCAAAAGCAACAAAACCAGTACGACGGGCGCCAGCCACCATTTTTTGCGGGCCCGCATGAACTGAAACAATTCTTTCAAAAATTCCATATTCAATTTTTTTTAGTCTAAAACAAATTCTTCCTTCCACCCGTCTTTTTCCTTCCATTCAGGTTGTTGTTTTTTATCAAACAAGGTATTTCCCACAACCAGATAATCCATTTCGGTACGCATAAAGCACCGATAAGCATCTTCTGCCGTACACACAATAGGCTCCCCGCGCACGTTAAAACTGGTGTTTACAATCACCGCAACCCCCGTGATTTTTCGGAAAGCCTCAATCAGCGACCAATATCTTGGATTCGTTGCTTGATGTACCGTTTGGATCCTGGCCGAAAAATCAATATGCGTAACAGATGGAAGATCAGAGCGTAATTGATACAACTTGTCCCGCACCGACATTTGATTATAATGTGCCGGTAATGGTTTACGATGGCTGTTGCTAACCGGATGGACCAGCAACATATAAGGCGAAACACCTTGAT
>JAGWYI010000560.1 GCA_018969455.1 Bacteroidota bacterium
GAAGTGGGTGCGTTGTGCCTGAGATCCGTTCGAAAAGCCCAAGATTTTCTACCCAAACCATTTCCCACTTCGACATTCGATATTCGGCGTTCGACATTCGAAATTCATTATTCCAACCGTGCCACATCCGATTCTGTTGAACGCCGCCTTTTCAGGGCTGCACATAGTGCAAAATCTTCCAACGCCCAACAACAACGCCGTTTTCATCCTGCAAAACAGCATGATACATCCCCGTCGAAAGACCAGCCGGAATATCCAGTACCTGAATTCCAGGAAAAACCGTTGATCTCCACATGATTTTACCCAAAGCATCTCGTAAAGAAACAATGCAACGCAATATGGTAGCATTCTCAATAACTAATTGCCGATCAAAAACGGTGGGAAAAATGCGGCTTTCCGCCGAAGTTTGTCCTGCCGCTTTACTTGAAACGGTGGATTTCAGCGCGACATTTAAAACGGTGAGTTGACCCGCTGTCAATTCTACGTTGTCGAACAGCTGGGTTTCGTAATCGGGATGCGAAACCTGGACGGAATACGTGCCGGGAGTGCCCGTTCCAGCCTTGTATTGCCCGTAGGCATCGGTGCTGTCGCTTAAATTCAGGGAGAAAATTTCAATTTTTGCCTTGTCGATGGACAATCCGGTGTGTGCATCGGTGACGAGACCTTCGAGGTAGGCTGCGCGCTTGTATTGCGGCTTGAACACAAACAAACCTTCGTTTTTTGCCCCCGCAAACAGGATCCCGGATGGCAAATACGGATCGGCATCCCAGACAAGGGAATTGCCTACCAATGCCCGTTCGGTTTCAACAAGATTGTCGGGTCGGGTGGCATCTACAATGGTTAATTGGCCGCCATAGGATGGGTTTACCAAAAAATTGCCGAAAACCCGCACATTGTGCACTTCCTTGTCGGGCTTATAACTGGGGTGATAAGTGTCCAATAAACGAATATTCTGCAAATCATGTACATCGAAAGCGGCGAGCGGCGCGCCAGGCTTTTCATCGGTGGTGTATAAAATTTTTCCAACATCTGAAAGGCCGGTGTTGTGGTTGAACGCAAAAGGCGTCGGGTGGGTGGCAATCAATTTCGGATTTTTCCGGTCAGAAATGTCTACCACGCCGAATTGCCCGGCGTATATTTCGCTGGTCCACATGGTATCGCCCCGGATGTAGCCATCATGTACATAATTTAATTTGTACTGACCGACCACCAGCGGATTCCAGGGATCCTTCAAATCGCAAATAATGGCCCCATTGGTGAGTGGTCCGCCCCCAAAAACATACAGGAAGCCGTTTTCGGCTTGCACCGTATGGCTTCGGGTTATTTGCTGGACGTATGAACTGTCACCCGTCCACACTTTCCAGTATATGGTATTGGGCAAACTGCGCAAATCGACAATCGTGATGCCGCTGTTGGAGGCTTCCGAACCTACATAAGCAAAGCCGCCCCAGGTTTTTAATTCCCGCCAGTTGTTCAGGATGCCGGGCACCCTGAAACGCTCCTTCGGATGCTGTGGGTCGCTCAAATCCACGATGCTCATGCCTTTGATGGTTCCAACCAGCGCGTATTCCCCCCCAATACTGTCAACAAAATGCCAGCAACCTGCCAAAGAAAGGGAATCGGGTTTCCAATGGCCCAAAACGGGCATTTCGGTTTGGCTGAAAACAAGTAGGGCTTTAAGCCAGAAGATCACAAATGCGCCAATATAGAAGAGGGATTTTCCCATTTTATTTCTAAATTTAAAACAAAGCATCAAAATTACATTTTTTTTAATGCCTTAAATTTGGCTCAGGCCGCAAATTTTGCATGGTGGGCATCATTGTAGGGCAAATATTCTATTAATTTTATCAGAATGTTTGATCTTTGCTAAAGAAGCCCCGCTTTTCACTCGCTCAACAATATAACACTTAAACGAGAGATACATGACGCGTTATTACGGTATCCTGCTACTGACTTTTGGATTGAGCCATTCGCTTGCTGCGCAATGTCCTATTACTGTTGACGCCGGTGAGGATATTTACCTGTGTACCCCCCCTACCCCAACCCAGTTAGACGGGTCGATCAGTGGTGATTATCTCAGTTTTTCCTGGACACCCACTGCCGGACTATCAGGTATTAATACGCTGACGCCCACCGTCAATGTAACCACCAATATGACCTATGTACTTACCGGGAATGCAGCCAATTTAAACAATAATCTCATCGTTAACGGGGATTTTGGTGGAGGGAATTACGGATTTTCAAGTGATTATGTGTACAGTCCGGGCGATTTAGTTCCAGAAGGTTATTATGATGTAATCGACAATCCTCAACTTGATCACCCCGGTTTTGCACCTTGTGAAGATCACACCGGAGGCGGAAATATGATGGCCGTAAATGGAGCCGGATCACCTAATCAGGATGTTTGGTGCCAAACCGTGGCTGTTACACCCAATACCCAATACGTTTTTTCTGCATGGGTAACAACGTTGGTGGCATCTTCACCCGCCATTTTGCAGTTTTCCATCAATGGTATGACCATTGGTTCGGTTTTCAACGCGCCCAGCACGCTTTGTACCTGGCAAAACTTTTTTACCACATGGAACAGCGGCGCCAACACCACGGCCGATATTTGTATTGTAAATCAAAACACCGTACTCGGCGGCAATGACTTCGCACTCGACGATTTGCTGTTTGCGCCCATCTGTAAAGTAACTGATACGGTTAAAGTATTCAGCATCAATGTGAAAGCTGTGGCGACAGCCATTTATACCATTCCCTGCGAAGGCATTAACATTACCCTGGATGGTACCGGATCAAGTACCGGCCCTGATATTACCTACCAATGGGATACAGGCGATGGAAATATTGTTTCTGGTGCAAATACCTTGCACCCGGTGGTAAACCAGCCCGGACAATACACCCTGACCGTAACATTTGAAAAAAATGGATTTATCTGCGA
>JAGWYI010000561.1 GCA_018969455.1 Bacteroidota bacterium
CTTCAGGGTTCCGGCCGGATCCTTTTTCAGATCGTCGCGTACACTCCACAATTGCAAGCCAGGTTGAATGCCCCCGGCAAGTGGCCAGCTTTTGTCCATGGCCCAAACAGCACTGCCTAAAACCGCGGTGGATAAAAATTTCCTTCTTGATAGTTGATGTTGCATGTGATAATATTTTTGATTGGCAAAAGTGCAAAAAGCAGAAGAAAAATTCATAAATTTTTATTTTTCAGGTAATACCAATTTTCTAAGCATTGTATGTATTTTTCCCCTTTAAAATAAGTGCATTCCTCATGACAAGCCCTTTTTAACCACAAACACATGATTCAAGTATTGCATATTTCAGCGGAATGCTACCCCGCAGCAAAAACCGGCGGTTTGGGCGATGTGGTGGGCTCACTGCCTAAGTACCTCAGTAAAAGCGGCGTATTGAGCGCTGCCGTTATCCCGAAATACGACCTGAAATGGATCCGAAATGCCGAGTGGACCACCGTTTTTCAAGGCACGTACTGGATGGACTGGCGCCAAATCCCGTTTCAGGTACAACAAAATACCGGAAACCCGCTTGGTTTTCCGCTTTTTGTGGTCCATATTCCCGGCGTGTTCGACCGGCCCGGTATTTACAACGACCCGGCCGGCAATGCCTATGGCGATGAAATTCAACGCAGCATCGGGTTTCAACAGGCTGTGCTGGAGTGGCTGCTTTCGTTTCCCTGGTACATGCGCCCGCGCGTACTGCATTGCCACGACCACCATACAGGCTTGATCCCCTGGATGGTCAAATATGCCCAAAATTACCAACAACTCGCCCCCATTCCTACGGTTTTTACCATCCACAATGGCCAATACCAGGGTGCTTTCAGCTGGCGCAACGGCCACTTACTGCCGCCTTACCAGGGCGGCGCACGCTGGTTGCTCGACTGGAATGGCGCCGTGAACCCCATGGCTTCTGCCATTAAATGCGGCTGGGCGGTAAGCACCGTGTCGCAATCCTATTTGTACGAACTGCACCAAAGCAGCATGGGCCTCGAGTCGCTGCTCCAACAAGAGTGGCGCAAGGAATACGGCATCATTAATGGCATCGACGCGCATGTGTGGGACCCCACAAGCGATCCTATGCTCCAGAACTGCCTGCAAAACAACGACATCGATGCATTCAAACGCGCCAATAAAAAAGCGCTCTGTGACTGGTTCGGGTTTCCGGAAGACCAACCCCTCATCAGCTTCATCGGCCGCATTGTGGGTGAAAAAGGCGCCGATCTGCTGCCCGATGCCTTTAAAAGCGTTATCCACTCGGGCGGACGCGCGAGCTTCCTCGTCCTGGGAACCGGCGAAGCCTGGACTCAAAACGAATTCCGACGCATGGCCTATGAATATCCGGGCCGCTTCAACGCAGTGATCGATTACAATGAAGCCCTGGCACACCAAATTTACGCCGGCAGCGATTATTTGATTATGCCCTCACGCGTGGAACCTTGCGGACTGAATCAACTTTATGCCATGCGTTACGGAACCATACCCATTGTGCGGAGTATTGGCGGACTAAAAGATACAGTTCCGGATATTGCAAGTCCGGATGGCTCCGGCAGGGGCATTCGTTTCGACCAATTTACAGTAGATGACGCCGTACATGCCCTCTACCGCGCGATCTCCATGTATTACAACGACCCGGGAATTGTCAACTGGTTGCGCCACAAAATCATGGGGGTTGATTTCTCCTGGGAGCATGTGGTGGAACAATACCTCCAGATTTACCGAAATATCGGCGCACAGATCGGATCCGAGCAGGCGCCGAACATGCCGGAATCGGCGCCTGAAGCAACGGAAAGCATCGAAATGGCGCCTGTTGTTCCCGAAATTGCCACGGAAAACCCAAAAACACCAAAAAAAACCGGCAGAAAACCCAAAAGCAAGTAATTACTTCTTTCACGATATCTGATAAATACAACAACACCATGATAAAAATGATTTGCCTCATTCTGGGCGGCGGCGCAGGCTCCCGTTTGTACCCACTCACCGAAAAACGTTCCAAACCAGCCGTGCCGATCGGCGGCAAATACCGCCTGATCGATATTCCCATCTCCAATTGCATCCACTCCGGCGTGAAACGCATGTTTGTCCTGACACAATACAATTCTGCCTCCCTGAATGCACACATCAAAAATGCCTACAATTTTGACATATTTACCCGCGGTTTTGTAGACATTCTGGCTGCCGAACAAACGCCCGGCAACAAAGACTGGTTTCAGGGTACAGCCGACGCCGTACGCCAAAGCCGTCAACACTACGAACGTCAGGACTTCGACCTCCTCCTGATTCTTTCCGGCGACCAATTATACCAGATGGATTTTGAAGCCATGGCCCAGCATCATTTGAAAATGAATGCAGATATTTCCATAGCCTGCCTGCCCGTAAACGCGAAAGACGCAACCGGTTTCGGCATCATGAAGGTCGACAGCAACGGATACATCCCGCGCTTCATCGAAAAACCCAATACCGATGAACTCCCCAACAACTGGGTGAGCGAAGTGAGCCCTGCCAATAAAAAACAGGAAAAACACTTCCTCGCTTCTATGGGTATTTACATTTTTAACCGAAAAGCCCTCAATGATTTGTTTGACGAACACCCCGATTCAACGGATTTCGGCAAAGAAATCATTCCCGCCGCCATCGAATCCGGACGAAAAGTGGTGGCTTACCAATATGAAGGCTACTGGACCGATATCGGTACCATTCATTCTTTCTTTGAAGCGAACATCGAATTGACCGACCATATTCCGCAGTTTAACCTGTTCGACAGTGCACACCCGATCTATACCCGCGGCCGGATGCTGCCTCCTGCCAAATATTATGGCGGCACCCAGGTTAACCGCGCCCTGATTGCAGAAGGTTCTATCATCCATGCGCGCCTCATCGAAGGTTCTGTTATTGGCATTCGCGC
>JAGWYI010000020.1 GCA_018969455.1 Bacteroidota bacterium
TACAACAACGAAGGCAAAATTTTTTCTAAATTTTTTTTTGCAATTCTATGTTGTTTGTTCCACCAGAATAAAAGTATAAAAATCGCTCATCCTTCTCTTTTTGCAGATAAAAATCTGCTAAACCGGAATCGAAATTTTATGGAATTTTCCCCAAAATTTTAAAACATAATTTTATTTGCACGCCATGATGGAAAATTTTCTGAAATATTTTAAACTGCCTCTGCCCCAACTCTTATTGCTTAGTGTTGTTTTTACACAAAGCAAATCTTTGTTGGCTCAAGATTCGGTACAGCAACGCGATTCTGCGGCCTTTCGTCAAATTTATACCCAATCTCTTACCGACGGACGCGCTTATGATTGGTTGAAACACCTCACCCAAGGCATAGGGCACCGCCTGAGCGGGAGCCCCTCCGCAGAAAAAGCCGTATTCTGGACCCGTTCGGTTCTCGATACCCTGGGCTTCGATTCGGTATGGCTCCAGCCCGTAATCGTGCCGCATTGGGTACGCGGAACAGCCGAAAAGGTGGCAATTCTGCCCGGAAAAACGGTTAAAAGTATGAACCTTCACGCCCTGGCATTGGGAGGATCGGTAGGAACTCCTCCCGGAGGCATCCAAGGGCAGGTGGTACGCGTGTCTTCCTGGGAGGCGCTCGATCTATTGGGCGAAAAAGGCTTAAAAGGGAAAATTGCCTATTTCAATCGTGCCATGGATCAAAGCAAAATAAACACGTTCGAAGCATATGGCGGTGCCGTAGATCAAAGGGTGCGCGGAGCCTCTAAAGCCGCTCGATATGGCGCCATCGCTGTGATCGTCCGCTCGGTTGGTACCACCCTCGATACCTTCCCACATACAGGCGTTTTGCATTACGATACGGCATTTACTGCAATCCCGGCCATTGCCATCAGTACCCGCGATGCTGAAATGCTCAATGAATTACTCAATCGTCCCGAACCTGTTCGGGTAAGTATAAACCTGCATTGCGAAAGCTTGCCCGATGCGCCTTCTCACAATGTCATTGCCAGCCTGCGCGGTACGGAACAACCCAACGATGTCATTTTAGTAGGAGGACATCTGGATAGCTGGGATGTAGGCCAAGGCGCACATGATGACGGAGCCGGAGTGGTACAAAGCATGGAAGTATTGCGACTTTTACATAAAATGGGGTATCGGCCGCGTCATACCATTCGATGTGTGTTGTTTATGAACGAAGAAAATGGCGGTCGCGGCGGCGCAAAATATGCAGAAGAATCGGCTAAAAAAGGCGAATTCCCGCTGGCTTCCATTGAAAGCGATGCCGGCGGATTTTCTCCCCGGTCCTTTGGTTTTGACGCCGAACAATCGGTTTTTGATGCTTTTTTTGATCAAATTAAACTGGCGGCGCCCCTGTTCAAACCCTATGGGATTGTGTTGGAAAAAGGCGGCGGCGGCGCAGATATTGGCCCGCTGAAAGGACAAAAAGGGCTTTTAGGCGGACTGGAACCCGATTCGCAACGGTATTTCGATTTGCACCATACCGGAAACGATGTATTTGAACAGGTAAACAAACGGGAACTCCAGTTGGGCGCAGCAGCAATGGCCGCCTTGGTATACTGGATGGACCAACATTTGCCATGTTCGAAAAAATAAATAAAAGAGCCTGAAAACCACTCGTTTTCAGGCTCTTCTGTTTATTTAGCGGGCAATACCTGGCCCTCTGTAACTCCAAAACCCACCCGATTGGGCCCTTCGCCAGCCCACGCATACATGCGTACGATATCTCCGTCTTCTAAAAACTTGCGTACCGTTCCGTCATTCAGCAGGATCTCTTGCCTTCCCCCCCAACTGAGTTCCAGCATAGAGCCATAACTGCCAGCCGTGGGTCCGCTGATGGTTCCCGATGCCATCAAATCACCTACTTGCACATTGCAGCCATTAACCGTATGGTGCGCCAATTGCTGGGCCATTGACCAATATAAATAACGGGTATTGGAACGACAAACCACCGACTCGGGGCTTTGCGATGTTTGGATGCTTACTTCCAAATGAATGTCGTAATTTTTAGCGCCCTTGGTTTGCAAATATTCGAGCGGTTCCGGCAACTGCCTGGGGCCCTTTACGCGAAAAGGCTTTAACGCTTCCAGCGGAACAATCCAGGGCGAAATACTGGAGCCGAAGTTCTTCCCCAAAAATGGGCCAAGCGGCACATATTCCCAACGTTGTATGTCGCGTGCACTCCAATCATTGAAAATCACCATGCCGAATATGTATTCATCGGCGTTTTCAGGACGAATTGTTTCGCCCATTGCAGTTTCTTTTCCGATAACAAACGCCATTTCCAATTCAAAATCCAGTTGGCGGGATGTTCCGTACACCGGGGTGTCTGGTGCGCCACCAGGGGGTAATATTTGTCCTTTTGGGCGTTGGATGGGTGTTCCGCTTACCACAATAGACGAGGCGCGGCCATGGTACCCTACTGGCAACCAACGCCAATTGGGCAACAAGGGGTTGTCGGGCCGAAACATTTTACCCACATTGGTGGCATGTTCTATGCTGCTGTAAAAATCGGTATAATTGGGTACCCGGATGGGCATAGCCATTTGGATGTTTTTTCGGGGAATCAGCAAGGCATCGGCATTCGCAGGCGCATGATCCTGTCGCAACCAATCCTGCACTTTTTTGCGAATGCGGTTGGTTTGGGATTTGCCAAGGGCAATAAAATCGTTGAGCACGGGCTGGCTGAATATTTTTTGATAAAAACGCCGTTTACCAAACAATCCCGACTCGGCGGCTGCCGCTAAATCAATTACGTGTTCGCCTATGGCCATACCAGCGCGCAGGCGTCCATCGCCTGTGTGAAAAATGCCATAAGGCAAATTATGGATGGAAAAATCGGAATTATCAGGAATTTGCAACCAGGAATGCATGGTACGTGTAGATTTTGTGCGGAACAAATGTCGACTTTCTTGAGGTTTTAACGAAAAAAAACGCGTTTGTGTGTGAGAATAATTTTTATGTTCGCGTCATGAAACATCGTTTTCTATATAATAACAGCGCGCTTGGATGGCGCACCAATGATGTTCCGGGGCAATATCCTTTGGTGTTGTTGCACGGGTTTTGCGAAGACACCAGTGTGTGGGACCTTACGGTTGCCCAAATGACAGATATTCCGGTTTTGCGCATGGATTTACCCGGATTTGGCACTTCCGATCGCCTTGAAACTTCCACAGTTACGGCGTTTGCCCACGCTTTGGCGGCAATGCTTCAGGAAGCCGGCGCTGCACAGGTAGTGCTCGTGGGGCATTCCATGGGTGGATATGTCGCCCTCGAATTTGCCCGGTTGTACCCCGAACATCTGTTGGGTCTTGGTTTGTTTCACGCGCACCCATTCGCCGATACCCCCGAGCGGCTGGAGGCCCGAAGACGCGGCATTCACCTCTTGCAACAAGGGAAACAGGCAGCGTATGTGGGCCAGCTTTTTCCGGGCTTGTTCAAGCCTGAATTTGCAGCGCTCAACCCCGATTGCTTATCCAGTTTGATCCAAAATGCCCAAACGTTCCAGGCTGATTCCATCATTGCCGCGCTGGAATTGATGATGGCCCGACCCGACCAATGTGACACGGTTAAAAATTTAAATTGTCCGCTATTGCTGTTTCTTGGTACCGATGATTTGTTGGTGCCCATGCGGGAGACCCTGGAAGCTTGCCTGGGCACAAGCCGTTTATCCCTTACGATAGCCCGAAATGTTGCGCACATGGGCATGTTTGAAGCGCCTTTAATTGCAAACCAAGCCATTGTCGATTTTTGGAAATATTGTACGCAAAAAGTAGGCTGAATAGTTGCCTTTTGGCCCATGTTTAACCCGGGACCACCCTGAATACCACTTCGGATCTTTGCCCAAAACTATACTTTACGCCGCCAGATTTTGAGCATAACGATCTTTATAAATCATTATAAATCAGCGAAATTCATCCTGATTTATCCACAAAATCCGGCGAATCCTGGTATACATAGCGTGAAAAATATGTCGAACATTTGGTCTTTTTTTCTGGTATTTATAGGGGGAGGCTTGGGGAGCATAAGCCGTTTTGCCCTCGGTCTTTGCCTACAACCATGGGCATCCCGCTTCCCCCTGGCTACCCTGGCGGCCAATGCAATTGCGTGCTTTATAATTGGCGTGTTAACCGGACTTTCCAGTTCCGGAGCGCTGCCCAACCCTTACCGGCTCCTTCTTGCAACCGGTTTTTGTGGAGGCTTGAGCACATTCTCGACGTTTACTGCCGAAACCTGGCAATTGCTACAATCCGAGCAATGGCTTTTTGCCGCAACAAACCTGATTTTGAGTTTGTGCCTTTGCATGGGTTGTCTACTTTTGGGCCTGAAATTTGCACATTAAAATGCAGTCACCCTTCCCTTAAAGCCGTTTGATGCACCTACCCAACCAAATAATATGAACCAAGAAATAATCGATCGCCTCCAACAATTGGAGGAAAAGTTCGGCGCCATGGGGCAAGATATGAAATCTTACCTGGATGGATTGTTGTACGCCGAATTTCTCACTTATTGGGACTATATCCACCTGGATACTTTGTTAAGCCTGCAAAATCCGCGTACACCCATACCTGATGAACGGATTTTTATCTTATACCATCAAATCACCGAACTGTATTTCCGACTTTGCCTGGATGCCATCGGGCAGCTGGCTGCACATGAAGGACCCTTACCGATGAACTTTTTCATCCGGCAGCTCGACAGACTGAACCGTTATTTTAAAAATTTGATCGATTCGTTCGATATCATGGTGGATGGAATGGATCGCGACGAATTTCTCAAATTTCGAATGAGCTTGCTCCCGGCCAGCGGTTTTCAAAGCGTGCAATATCGGATGATTGAAATAGCCAGCACCGATTTGCGCCAACTCGTTCATGTGTCAAAACGTGAATTGGTAACCGATGTAGAGGAAGTGCGTGTTTTATCCTCGGTGCTTTATTGGAAATCAGGCGCCACAGAACTGGCCACCGGGAAAAAAACGCTCACCTTGCGACAATTCGAACGGAAGTATGCGGAGGAACTGATCCGATTCGCTCAACAATATCAACAATCCAATCTGCGCAAACTGTTTCAAGGGCTTAGTCCCGCCGATCAGCAGGATGCTTCCTTGCGGGACATGTTGCGCACATACGACTACAATGTCAACGTACGATGGGCATTGTCTCATTACCGCTCGGCTGTGCGTTACCTCGATGCCAAGCCCAAGGAAATAGAAGCCACCGGTGGAACCAACTGGCAAAAATACCTGCCTCCCCGGTTTCAACGCGTGGTGTTTTTCCCCGAATTATGGACAGCCGAAGAACAGGAAACCTGGGGGAAATCGTTTGATGTAAACCCGGTTTAATCAACCCAGTCGGCTACAAAGACATTGGTATCGCGGGTGCCGCCATTGTTGCGGTTGGAACTGAAGGCGATTTTTTTCCCGTCGGGCGAAAACATGGGAAAGGAATTGAAGATGCTTTCGGTGGTGATTTGCTCCAGCCCGCTGCCATCCTCATTGATCATATACAACTGAAAATCATACCCTTTGGTGGATTTGTGGTTGCTTGAAAAAAGGATGCGTTTGCCATCCGGATGAAAAAACGGAGCCCAATTGGCTTTTCCTAAGTGCGTTATCTGATGTTGGTTGCTGCCATCGGCATTGCAAACGAATATTTCCATGGCAACCGGAGCCACCAAACCTTCTTTGAGATAGTTTTTGTATTCCTCAATTTCTGCTTCCGTTTTCGGGCGACTTGCGCGGAATACAATTTTGCTGCCATCCGGACTGAAAAATGCGCCGCCATCGTAGCCCAGGGTACTGGTGATTTGCTTCAAACCAGAACCGTCGAGATTCATGGTCCACAATTCCAGGTCGCCTGAGCGGTCGCTGGTAAACAGAATTTTATCCCCTTTCGGGCTTAAAACCGCCTCGGCGTCGTAACCGGGCGAATTGGTGAGCCTTTTGGTCACTTTCCCTTTCAAATCGGCCACATAAATATCATATGTGCTGTAAATCGGCCACAAATATTTGCCGTCGCGGCGCAAATTGGGCACTGGCGGACAAGTATCGGCTGCTGCACGGGTACTCGCAAACAAAATGTGCTTCCCATCAGGCATAAAAAAGGAACATGTAGTGCGTCCTTGGTTGCGGCTGATTGATTTGGGCTGATAGGATTTGTTTCCTGCGGCTTTTTTCACGTCCATCGCAAAAATCTGATCGCAATGAGCGCCCCATTTGGCATAATTGCTTTGAAATGTAAGTAATTTGCTGTTCGGACTCCAGTACGCCTCTGCATTGTCGCCGCCAAAGGTAAGTTGTTGTATGTTTCGCAAATGCTTTTCTGTACTGGCGCCGGTGCTTTGGCCTTGAGAATATTGCGTACAAAAAACGGCTAAATGAAGAAAAAGGAGAAGACGTTTCATTGGTTGAACTGCAAAAAGGTATAAACTTTTGAAAAAATTGGGTTAATAAAGCAAAAAACGCGCAAGAATAGGCAATAAAATTGGCCTTCCCGTCAGAATTGAGTCAAATTCCGGGGTTTAAATACAAGGGTGCGTAAAGCAGAACTTAGGTATAACCAATTTTCTCCCGAATAGCGTCCAGGGTTTCTGCGAGGGACAAGGTAAATTGCCAGGGAACAATCGGGCTTTCCTGTAAGCCGTCACGCAAACATTCCTGAACATGGATGGCTTCCATCCAGTAGCCCCAACCTTGGTATGGATAATGTTCCAATTGTTCTACAATCTCTTTGCCTTCATAACGGGTCAAAGTCAGTATTTGGGTATGATGCCAGCGCGGATGCAAACGCACGCTGCCTTCTGTTCCAAGTAACCAGGCTTCAACCGGGGTGTGGGCAGCAACCGTTGCATGGCCCAGTGCAATTTTTTTATCGGGATATTGGAAAGTAAAAATGGTGGTATCGTCTACATCTGTTTCAGTAAAAGTGGCTACTGCCTGAATGTGCGCCGGATCGGGCTTGCCCAATAAGCGCAAAGCCAGCAAAACAGGATAGATGCCAATATCCAGCAAGGCGCCACCGCCCAGGGTTTTGTTGAATAGCCGGGAATCGCGATCCAAAGGGAGTTTGAATCCAAAATCGGCTTTTACAGTGTGTAAATGTCCTATGCCGCCCGCACCCACATACTCCAGGGCACGCTGTACACCGGGAATAAAGAAGGTCCACAACGCTTCCATCAAAAATACGCCGTGGTGACCAGCTGCTTCAATCATTTTGTGGGCCTCATGCGCGTTGAGCGCAAACGGTTTTTCACATAAAACCGGAAGCTTGTTGCTCAAACACAACATGGTGCACGTAAAATGCAGCGAATGCGGCGTCGCAACATATACCACATCCAGATCCCGACAATCCATCATCGATTCATAAGAACCATAGGCATGTGGCACGCCAAATTCTTCCGCAAATTTGTTGGCGCGCTCCTGGGAAGCGGATGCCACTGCGTGCAAGCGGGCATTGGGCAACAAACGCAGGTCCTCTGCAAATTTTCGGGCAATTTTGCCCATACCCATGATGCCCCAATTGTAAATTCTTTCCATGCAGTGAAATTAAGGCGATTGCCGGATTGTGCCAATAAGCCCGTCTTTTTTTTCAAACATTCGGGCATTTTGCTTGTTTGGGATGCGTACCTTGCCTTCAACATTTTATTCCCTACGCATGAACGTCGCCGTTATTCGAAAAGCCCATTTCAATGCAGCCCATCGTCTCCACAACCCTGCCTGGTCGGATGAGCGCAACCGGGAAGTTTTCGGTCTTTGCAACAACCCCAACTGGCATGGCCATAATTACGAACTCGAAGTACGTGTGGCCGGGCCAATTGACCCCGATACTGGCATGGTGGTCGACCTCGGTTGGCTCGCAGATTTGGTGAAAAAAGAGGTGGAATTACGATTTGATCACAAAAACCTGAACCTCGATACCGATGAATTCAAAAACCTCAACCCGACTGCCGAAAACATCTGCGTGGTGATCTGGCAGATTTTGAGAAATAAACTACCCGAAAAGCTCGATTTACACATTCGTTTGTACGAAACCCCGCGCAATTTTGTCGAATTCCCAGCCTGAACCTATGTTTACCGGAATCATTGAAGCCACAGGAGTGGTCAAAAAGGTGGAAACCGACCGCTCCAACCGAATTTTTACCATCGAAAGCCCCATTTCAGGTGAACTGAAAATTGACCAAAGTGTGAGTCACAACGGCGTTTGTCTTACGGTCACTTCCTGCAATGCGCTCGCGCACACCGTAACGGCTGTCGACGAAACCCTGCAACGCAGCAATCTTGCGGCCTGGGAAGCAGGCGACCACATCAACCTCGAACGCTGCATGGCGCTCGGCGCCCGGCTCGACGGACATCTGGTGCAGGGACATGTGGATCAGACGGCTCGCGTGGCCGAAATTTCGGATCAAATGGGCTCCTGGCGCATTACTTTCTCATTTGATCAAATGCCCGATCAGGTTTTGGTGCAAAAAGGATCCATCTGCGTCAATGGCGTCAGTCTGACCGTAGTAGATCCAGGTCCCGATCATTTTTCAGTCGCCCTGATTCCTTACACCTGGGAACACACCAACTTCCGGTTTTTAAAAATCGGGGAGGCCGTAAACATTGAGTTCGACATCATCGGAAAATATGTGGCAGCGCTCATCCATCGGCAAAGGCATTAGGCTTTTTCCAGCAACCAGGAAATCGGCTTGCTCCGCTTGATGACATAATTGGATTTCACATAGCGGTGGATGTGCGCCACCGCTTCTTCTGGATTGTCGGTAAATAGCAACAAATTCAAGTCGTCTCGAGAAATAGTGCCCTGCTCTGCCATCCATTCAAGGTAGGCGCGCAAAGGTTGGTAATATTCCAAACCCATTATCACCATTGGGAAATTGACCACCTTCCGGGTTTGAACCAGGGTGAGCATTTCAAAAAACTCATCCATGGTGCCAAAACCGCCTGGAAGAATCACAAAGGCATATGAATATTTGGCCAACAACACTTTCCGAACAAAAAAATAATCAATTGTAACAAACTTATCCAGATAGGGATTGTGCTTTTGTTCGTGCGGGAGTACGACGTTGCATCCTACCGAGTTCCCGCCAGCCTCGCGAGCGCCCCGATTGGCCGCTTCCATAATTCCCGGACCACCGCCAGTCATCACAGTCATGCCCAAAACCTGGGCGATGCGAGAACCTACATGCCGCGCCAATTCGTAGTAAGTATGGCCTTCCGGGAAACGTGCCGAACCAAAAACTGTAACACAGGGACCGCTGAAATGGAGGGCGCGAAATCCCTTGATAAATTGAATAAATACGCGGATGGCAAACCACAATTCAACCCCCCTGCTTTTGGGGCCCTCCAACCAAACATGTTCGGAAGGACGCTGCTCGATGAGCGGGGATGTATTTTTAACAAAAGCCGACATGCTGATGGATGTTTACAGGTTTATTGAACACCTCCTCAAAAACAACATTCAAGATGTTGTGAAATAACGCATTTTGCTCCAGTTCGTTCATGTAAGATGCCTTATTTTCGTAAAAATCAACTAACTTTGCACCTTTTGGCAATACGGCATGCTGCCTGGGTTGTTCTTACACAGCACTTTCAGCATAAATTGTTGTAAATCAACATAAAGTATCTCAAAAGATTCCGTATTTACGGCGATGTCCAGTTTAGATTAGTATGGCAGAACAAAATTTTGTTGATTACGTAAAAATCATGTTTCGCTCCGGAAAAGGCGGTGCAGGAAGTTCTCATTTTTATCGGGGGCCAGCCATGCCCAAAGGTGGGCCCGATGGAGGCGACGGCGGTCATGGAGGCCATATTATTTTGAAGGCCGATCCGCAAGAGTGGACCTTGCTAAGCCTGCGCTATCGGAAACATATTTTCGCCACGGATGGGCAAGGCGGTCGAGGCGGATTAAAAACTGGAAGCGACGGCGAAACCATAATAGTGCCTGTTCCCCTCGGAACCGTCGCAAAAGACGCAGAAACAGGCGAAATTTTGCTTGAAATTACCGAAGCTGGTGAAGAAAAAATTCTGCTCCCCGGCGGTCGAGGCGGAAAAGGCAATACCTTTTTCAAAACTTCTACCAACCAGGCGCCAACCTACGCTCAGCCCGGCGAACCCGGGGTAGAAAAGTGGATCATCCTCGAATTGAAAGTGTTGGCCGATGTGGGTTTGGTGGGATTTCCCAATGCAGGAAAAAGTACCCTTTTGAGCGCTGTTTCGGCAGCACGCCCCAAAATTGGCGATTATGCCTTTACTACCCTGACACCCAACCTGGGCATTGTGGAAGCACGCCCCGGAAATACCTTTGTGATGGCTGATATCCCCGGAATCATTGAAGGCGCCCATGAAGGACGCGGGTTGGGACATCGTTTTTTGCGACACATTGAACGCAACAGCATCCTGCTCTTTCTTATCCCGGCCGATACCAGTCGAAACATCACCGAAGAATACGAAATCCTCCTCAACGAATTGTACGAATTCAATCCAGATTTGCTCGATAAACCCCGATTGCTGGCAATTTCCAAGTGCGACCTGATCGATAAAGACCTGGAGAAAATGCTCCGTGAAACCTTGCCCGATGGGGTTCCTGCCATTTTTATTTCGGCGGTGACCCAACAAAATATCCAAAATCTTAAGGACCTGTTGTGGAAAAAACTGAATGAAGGATGATTCTTTGAGTAAGAATGCATTTTTGGGCAGAAAATCAAGATTTTATGTGAATTCGATCTACGTATATGCTATTTTTGCCCAATGATTGATTTAGCCAAATACATCGAGCACACCGTGTTGAGGCCAGATACTGCACCTGCCGATATTCGTCGGGTATGTGAGGAAGCAAAAGAATTTGGGTTTGCAGCAATCTGTATTCCACCGTTTTATGTCCGTGAAGCACGTCGGCTACTGGGTGAACGCAGTGTCGTTCGCATCGCGACGGTTGTGGGGTTTCCTATGGGCTACACTGCCATTGCGGCCAAAAGTGAAGAAATCAAACGAGCTGTTGACGAAGGCGCCGATGATATCGATGCTGTTATCAACATCGCTGCCGTAAAAAGTGAAAACTGGTCGGTGGTTTTTAATGATATCGACAGCATTGCGCGGGCAACAAACCTGCGCGGAAATACCCTCAAATTGATTTTAGAGTGTGGGCTGTTGTCCCAAACTGAAATGCAAAAACTGGTTGAAATTGCCCAGGAATGTCAGGTACGCTGGTTAAAAACCGGTACGGGCATGCACGGACACCCCGCCACACCAGGCATGGTGCAACAATTGCGTGCAATTGCCCCCGAATCTATGAAAATTAAAGCCTCAGGAGGCATTCGAACCCATGCAGATGCGCAAACGCTGATAAATGCCGGGGCCGACCGACTCGGCGCCTCAGAAAGCCGGGCAATAATTGGCAAATAATTGGCACAGCACACCCGATTTTGCCAGGATGGAATATTTTATAAAAATTAAAAAACACCCATTGGAAGGTTTTATACACCATAAACAGTTCATGCGGGCCTTATTGAGCCTGGCGCTCTGGTGCGCCCGCCTGGCCTGCGCAAGCGCACAGGAAGTACAATGGAATGAACCGCCTGCCATCGCAGAATTGTATAAAAATTGGATCAATCAGAACCGAACCAATCCGCGTACCGACGGCTGGCGTGTTCAAATCATGGCAAGTACCGACCGCACCCAAGTTGAAGAAGGCAGGGTGCGATTCCGCAATGCCTATCCGGAGGTTCCGGCTGAAATGGTACACGAAAAACCGTATTATAAGTTAAAAGTTGGCGCTTTCCGCAGCAGGCTGGAAGCGCAAGCGTTTATTGGCAACATACCTGAATTTGTGGGCGCCTACCCCGCCAAAGACAGTCAGATCCATCCCAGAGCCTTTTTAAAAGGATATTAAGCGCCTGAAAATTATATTTTTAGGCTCCAAGGCGTACAAACAAACCTGTGTTTACGGGCCATTTTGCCGGCAACACGTTTTTTAAACTGAAATTCTGTGTCCAACTACCGCAATACTCCGATTCAGTTGGGAGAAATAGACAAAGCAACCCTGGGTATGTACATCGCCTTGGTGTCGATCGGATGGCTGATGATTTTTGCTGTCAACTACGATCCTCAGGCCCCATACGCTTTTTTTAATTTGAGCAGCAACACGGGCAAGCAATTGTTTTTTATGGTGTTGTGCTTTGTGCTGGTTTTTGTCATTTTGATGACCGATTGGGTGTTTTGGCGCACGTACGGATTTATTATTTACCTGCTCACCTTGTTGTTGCTTCCTGGAACCCTTTTACTGGGACATGAGGTAAATGGCGCATACGCCTGGTATCAGGTTGGCGGATTTTCCTTTCAACCTTCTGAATTGGCAAAATTTGGAACTTGTCTGGCTATGGCAGGTTTCTTAAGTTCGGCAGGTATCGACCTGCGACACTGGCGAAACCGCTTTTTTGCTTTTGGCATCTTTCTGCTTCCTGTGGGCATTATCCTGATTCAACAGGATACGGGTTCGGCTTTGGTGTTTTTTTCATTTTTGCTTGTATTATACCGGGAAGGCCTCTCACCAGTGTGGTACATACTCGGGTTCGGGAGTGCAGCGATGGTCATATTAGGCTTAATCTACGAGCCCCCGCTGGTGGCATCCTGGCTCATGCTGGCGCTTAATTTCCGCCTGATCAACCGTTTTCGCGAGCACACACGGGCCTGGTGGGTCGCTTTTGTGATAAGCCTCATCTTGTTGTTGGCCTGGACCCCCGTTTTTGAATGGCTATTGTCAAAATCGCACATCGAAGCCAATCAAACCCCTTTTTACAATTACTGGATCATGTTGCCGCATGGCCTGCTGTTGCTCGCTGCTTTTTTGGCCAGTTATCTGCGCAAGAACAATTTGGTACAACGCCAGCTGTTGCTCAACTTGTTGGTATTGGTGTTGGCCAGTGGATTGGCTTTTGCTGCCAATTTTGCTTGTTACACGGTTTTGGCCCCGCATCAACAATTGCGCATCAAAATTTGGCTGAAGCCCGCCGAGGCCGCTGCTGAAGCAAGGGGCTCGGCTTACAACCTGTTGCACTCCAAAATGGCCATTGGCTCGGGCGGCTTTGGAGGAAAAGGTTTTTTAGATGGCAACATGACTAAGTTGAAATATGTACCTGAACAAAGCACCGATTTTATATTTTGTACCATTGGGGAAGAACAGGGGTTTGTGGGTGTGGCCGCAATTATTGCCTTGTTTACGTTGTTGTTGTATCGCATTACGGTGTTGGCCGAACGCCAACGCTCCAATTTTTCAAGAACTTACGCCTATTCTGTAGCCGGGATCATTTTTATTCACTTTCTGGTAAACATTGGAATGACGATGGGGCTATTTCCCATCATCGGAATTCCTTTGCCGTTTATCAGTTACGGCGGATCCTCCCTGATTGGGTTTACCCTGATGATTGGGGTTTTACTCAAACTCGACAGTCACCGCAACCAGGCATAGGCCTACATGGATCTTTCCTATTATGACTTTTGAACTTATTCATACCGATTCGGCGACACGCGCGCGCGCCGGACGCATAGAAACCGATCACGGGACCATCGAAACACCTATTTTTATGCCTGTGGGTACCGCCGCTACGGTAAAAGCGGTTCACCAACACGAGCTGGAACGCGACATTCAGGCGCAGATTTGCCTCGGGAACACCTACCATTTGTATTTACGTCCCGGATTGGAAGTGATGCATGGCGCAGGTGGAATCCACGGTTTCAACGCCTGGAAACACCCTGTACTCACCGACAGCGGAGGATATCAGGTGTATTCTCTGGGGCATCGGCGCAAGATCAAAGAAGAAGGCGTTACTTTTCAAAGCCATATTGATGGTTCACGACATGTTTTTACCCCGGAAGGCGTAATGGATATTCAGCGGGTGTTGGGGGCCGATATAATAATGGCTTTTGATGAGTGTACCCCCTATCCATGCGAATTGAAATATGCCAAAAACTCCATGGAAATGACGCACCGCTGGCTCAAGCGTTGCATCGATCGTTTCGACGCCACCGAGCCGCTCTATGGGCATACCCAAACCCTTTTTCCCATCGTTCAGGGAAGTACCTACCCCGAATTACGCAGAATTTCGGCCGAAACAATCGCTGGTTTCGAACGGGAAGGAAATGCCATTGGCGGTTTGTCGGTGGGCGAGCCTGCCGAGGAAATGTATGCCATGACCGAATTGGTAACAGAAATTTTGCCGAAGAACAAACCCCGCTATCTGATGGGGGTGGGAACTCCCGAAAACCTGTTGGAATGCATCGCCCGCGGAATTGATATGTTCGATTGCGTATTGCCTACCCGCAATGCAAGACATGGCGTTTTGTACACAGCCGAAGGCATCCTTCACATTCGAAACCAACAGTGGAAAAATGATTTCAGCCCCATTGATGCCGATAGCACCATCGAAACCAGCCGAATACACAGCAAAGCCTACTTGCGACACCTTTTTATAAATGAAGAAATACTGGGTATGCAAATCGCAACCTTGCACAATTTGGGATTTTATCTTTGGTTGGTCAAAGAGGCGCGCAAACAGATAATAAACGGTACATTTGATGGCTGGAAAAATAAAATGGTCAAACAGGTTGGAAACAAACGATAAAATAAAGATTTTGCAGCGGATTAGGCAGCGTTTTAAAAAGTTAAAACATCTAATACTTCAAAACCTTAACATTCTGGCTAAAATACGGCTTTGCCTTGTATCGTTTTGATTCTCGCTGGAACGTTAAATTTTTATTTTTCAATTGCAATTGTTTGAATCTTTTTTAGTAAAACCCGAAAAAGCTTACCTTCGCACACTTTAACAAAAAAAGCTTGGGCATTTCCGCTTGACCTGCCTAATATTGTACGCTGATTTCAACCAAACAACACAAGGTCCGTCCGTTTATGAAAAAAACTACTCTACACTTCTATGCGCTCTGCCTGATGATGATGTTGGCGGCTGTGGCGGTAAAAGCCCAGGATATCCACTTCTCTCAGTTTTACCAAAGCCCGCTCAACCTGAACCCGGCGCTTACCGGCGTAATGAATTGCAACCACCGCGTTGTAGCCAATTACCGCAACCAGTGGGCATCCGTGTTGAAAAGCAATGCTTACAACACGTACTCTGCTTCCTACGATCAAAAAATTCCAGTAGGCCGTTATGATTATTTCGGCGTAGGTGGAACCTTTTGGGGTGACAAAGCAGGCGCTTCCGAATTCGGTACGCTTCAAGCGCGTCTATCCGGCTCTTATGCCAAAAAGATGGGCGGTTATCGCAAAAAAGCACATTATCTTGTGCTGGGCGCCGATGCCGGTGTGAGCCAACGCAGCATCAACAGTGCCAACCTCCAATGGCCAAGCCAGAACGACAATGGTCAGTTCAATCCAAACCTGGCAGGCGAGGTGATTCTCGATCCAAAATTCTACTTCATGGATCTCTCTGCCGGAGCATTGTGGTTCAGTGTGTTTGATGAAAACAACAACTTCTACTTCGGCGGTGCATTCAGCCACCTGAACCGCGCCAACCAGTCGTTCCAAAATGCAAACATTCCCCTGTACAGCAAATTTACCTTCCATGCTGGCGGTGAATTCCTCACAGGACAACGCTTTGGCCTCGTACCTGGTGTTGTTACATTCTTCCAGGGCCCATCCTGGCAGGTAAATTTTGGTAACAGCTTCAAATTCCTCCTGGGCAGCAGCCGCCGATACAACCAGGCATTCCAAATTGGCGCCTGGGCGCGTATGGCCAACAAATTGTCCAGCGGCAAATTGATGGATGCGCTGATCCTGAGCACCCGCTTCGACTACGAACAATTTACCATCGGTTTCAGCTACGACATCAATACATCCAGCCTGAGTACTGCCTCCAATGGAAATGGCGCATTCGAATTCTCTATTGTGTACAAAATCTGCGGCCCCGAACGCCGTGGCGTTTACTGCCCGAATTTCTAAGAATTGTACGGGTTTTCCCGTAAAATACCTGCTTTAACTGAAAAAGATTTCCGTTTGCTTGGGTGCATCGGAAATCTTTTTCATTTTTGTAAATCCATTTAAAACAAGATGCTATGTTCGGAAACGCCAAAACTACGGAAGAAACCAAAAAACCTGCCGCAACTCCCTCGGCAGGCGCAATTAATGCACTGGTAAAAGGTACTTTGATTGAAGGAAACGTGCGTTGTGAAAGCGACCTTCGAATAGATGGAGCCATTAAAGGAAAACTCTTGTGCCAGGCAAAGGTTATCATAGGCCCAACCGGTTCGGTGGAAGGCGAAATCCGCTGCCAAAATGCCGTCATCGAAGGCAAATTTCAAGGCATTCTGGTCGTGAGCGAATTACTTAACATCCGGGAAACCGCCGAAATTGATGGTGATATCACCACCGGAAAATTGCTCGTGCAAAGCGGCGCCAAATTCAATGTTACCTGTAAAATGGACCTCGGCGCCTCCAACGGAAGCGCAAAAGGGGCCGATCTGAAAAACAACAACCATGGCGCAAACGCCACGACCGAAACCATCGCCGGAGGAAAAGCGGAAGTCCGCAATTAAATCTACCGCAAAATACAGCGGCATGGCTTTCCAACTTTTTGGATCCTGCCTCGCCGGGGTGCTGCTTGGAAAATGGTTAGATGCCCAACTTCAACTCCAACGACCCCTCTGGGCCGTGTTGCTTACCGTGGTTTTTATGGTGGCAGCCCTCTATAGCCTATATCGTCAGCTGCTGCGCGATGCCTGATAATTTCATACCATTCAACCCAAATAACACTAAATGCCGCCCAAAAGCGGCATTTAGTGTTAAAAAACTGTTTTAAAACCTCCGAAATGCGGGAAGGTAAATCTTTTAAGGCCAGGCTGCATTTATTTTTTCGGCAATAAAACATGGCTATTCCCTTAAAAGGAAGTCTTGCCTGGCGCCAAAATCTTTACCTTTCACCTATCCCGGGAGATAAAACAGTTTCTAATGATATTCCCAATGCTGTTTTCAAATTTCAGATTGCCTTTTGGGACGATAAAAACCATCATTAAAAACCGAATTTTTCTAAAAAATGACGGCTAAAATATTTTATCTCAACTTATTGGGCCTTACCAGCACGGCAAGCGCCACACTCGCGCTCCTCCACCGCTTTGTTCCTCCCGCTCAAGACCATGCCTACATGTCGGCTACAACCGTGGGCCTTTTTGTACTGGTTTGTATCGGTTTGTATGTAACCGGAAAAAATGCAGCACGCAGCAGAAACAAATATGCTTTTACCAACCTCATTCTGGCTTCCGTTCTCGGTAAAATGGTGATGGCACTTGCATATTTATACCTCTACCAACAAATCGCACATCCGCAAAACAACTGGTTTGTCGGAATCTTTTTGTTCTGCTACGTGCTGTTTACCACCTTCGAAGTGTGGTTTATGAGCAAACTCGCCCAAATGGAAATTTAGTACCAAACTTCTTACTGTTTCACAACCTTGAAACTTGCAACGCCTCCGTCGGCCGTTAATCGAACCAAATACATCCCAGCCGGATAAGCACTCAAATCAAAACTACTTGATATCTGATCTGCTTGGACACTGCTTACCGTCTTTAGTTCCTGACCCATCAGATTTAATACACTAATCTGCAACTTTCGAACAGGCTCCTCAAAAACAGCGTTCACCTCAAACTGCCCGCTGGTCGGATTGGGCATGATGCGCAGGCTCTGTACGCCTGCCAAAGTTGGAACGGCAGTAATGCCTTCGTTGATGTTGATGTTGTCTAGGTCGAAGAAAAAATCCCCGCCTGTCCAAATGCCCGAAAATCGAACCAATATGGCTTTTCCGGCAAAGCTGTCCAAGCCTACAAATACTTTGCGCAGCGCAGTCGTTGGCGTGTGATTGCTTTTGTCGATGGTGTACGCTGTTGTGTATTTTTCCCCACAATCATCCGAAATTTCAACCCGAAACTTGGTGCCACTCACCAACGCAGTACCAGCAGTACCGCCACTGAGGTAATTGGTAATCCGATACTGGAAACTTAAGGAGTCGCCTGGACTTACATAACCGTAACGCG
>JAGWYI010000562.1 GCA_018969455.1 Bacteroidota bacterium
ATCCGGATTGGAAGTTTAAATACGGCAATCTGCTGCCCCGCATCAACCAAATAACCACTGAATTGGAGCCTTACGCACGTGCCCGCGATTATTTTATGGAAGCTTGCGTGCGTAACAATGAATTGCTGAGCCTGGTGGCCGGCCTCAACAGCTGGATTGAATCGTACGACAACAATGGCGCTATAGGATTTAACACCCGCTTGAACGAAAACACCCAGCGCCTGGAGGGTTTTTACAAAAACTATTATCCCAAAGTGGATCAGGCAGTTTTTGCCGGCTTGATGGAACTGTATGCAAAACAATGCAAGCCGGAATGGGGCGGCGATTACCTGAAAAATGAAGCAGCACCCTACAAGGATTTTTCGGGATACGCCCAATTCCTGTATGAAAACAGTGTGTTCCCCAATCCCGAAAAAATGCGGGCATTATTGAAGGAAAACCCCGAGAAAATCGCATCCACCCTCAAAAATGACCCTGCCTACCGCTTGTATAAAGGCCTCAATGCCTTGTTTGTTGAAAAAGTACAACCTAAGTTGCAAGAACTTACCCCCAATCTCAATTTGTTGCAGCGACAATATATGGCCGCCCAAATGGTGGTATTTAAAGAAAAACGCTTTTTCCCCGACGCCAACAGCACCCTGCGCCTCACGTACGGGCCCGTACGTGGGTATGAGCCACGCGATGCAGTACATTACCATTTTCAGTCCTTCCTGGATGGTGTAATGGAAAAATACATCCCGGGAGATTATGAATTTGACGTCCCCCAACGCCTGATTGATTTGTATAAAAACAAGGATTTTGGACAATATGCCACCCCCGATGGTAAAATGCCCGTAGCCTTTTTGGGCGCTAACCACACCACGGGCGGAAATTCGGGCAGTCCGGGCATCGATGCCTATGGAAATTTGATCGGATTGAATTTCGACCGGGTTTGGGAAGGCACCATGAGCGACCTCAATTACGACCCCGCCATCTGCCGCAACATTATGGTAGACATACGGTATGTGTTGTTTATCATCGACAAATACGCCGACGCAGGCCATTTGATTCAGGAAATGAAATTGGTGAAAGGCCAGAAAAAGCACCGAAGAAAAAAATAATGGAAAAAATCCACTTAAGCGAAGTTTTAACCCATTTGGGAGAAAATCGCACCGAGTATTTTAACGCGATTGCGCCGCCTGTCATTCAATCCAGTAACTTTATGTTCGCCGATTTGAAAGAACTGCGTAGTGCATTCTCCGATGAACTGCAACACCATGTATATACCCGGGGAAATAATCCGACTGTTGCCATTTTGCGTGAAAAACTGGCAGCATTGGAAGGTACCGAAGATGCTTTGGTATTTTCCAGCGGCGCTGGCGCCATTGCTGCTGCGGTAATTGGAAACGTGCAGGCTGGCGACCATGTAATTTGCCAGCAGGCACCCTATTCCTGGACATCGGCCTTGCTCCGCAAATTGCTAGCCCGATTTGGGGTATCCCACAGCTTTGTAGATGGAACCGATGTGGAAAACATTAAAGCCGCCATCCAACCCAACACCAAAGTATTATATCTGGAAAGTCCAAATACATTTACTTTTGATTGTCAGGATCTTGAATCTTGTGCGGCCCTCGCGCGCGCGCATGGGCTCGTGAGCATCATCGATAATTCCTATGCCTCGCCCATTTTCCAGAACCCGGCATCGTTTGGCATCGACGTGGTATTGCATTCTGGTACCAAATACCTCAACGGGCACAGCGATGTGGTTGTCGGAGTGTTGTGTGCCAACAAAGCCATGGTGCGTAAAATATTTGAATCTGAATTGATGACTCTTGGTGGAATATTAGGCCCGCATGATGCTGCCCTGGTTTTACGCGGATTGCGAACACTTGAGCTGCGGGTAAAACGAAGTGATGAAAATGCCCGTTTTTTAATCCAACAATTGGAAAATCACCCAAAAGTAGCCCGTATTTGGCATCCTTTCCATCCCAGTTTTTCCCAGCAATCGCTGGCGCGAAAACAAATGCGCGGTTGTGGCGGCCTGTTCTCGGTTGCTTTTCATGCCGACTCTTTCGAACAAATGGAGGCATTTATTCACCGCATTCAACGGTTTTTAATGGCCGTTTCCTGGGGAGGACATGAGTCCTTGATGATGCCCTCTATCGGGTTTTACAACATACCCGGCCGTGAAAATCCGCCGGCACACTGGAATTTTGTTCGTTTTTATGCGGGATTGGAAGATCCCGCTTGGCTTTGGGAGGATCTCGAACAGGCTTTGGTGGGTTTGTAATCAGCTTCGGAAATACTTGGCGGAAAACAAAAAGACACAATTACTGTTTTATCTACCATGAATCACCTGGAATTACCCACGTTTTCTCCAAATGGATTGTTGCAAGGGGTTATCGAAATTCCTGCCGGCACCAATCATAAATACGAGTACAACAAAAGCCTGCAACAATTCCAACAGGATGTGCGGGATGGACGTCCTCGTATGGTGCGGTTTTTACCTTATCCCGTTAATTACGGCTTTGTTCCATCCACGAGAATGGACAAAAACCGGGATGGAGATGGAGACCCCTTGGATGTATTACTCCTTGCAGAGTCCTTACCCACTGGAAGCGTGCTTGAAATTGAGCCCATCGGCTTGCTTAAGCTGAAAGACTTGGGTGAACTTGATCACAAAGTCCTTGCTATTCCGGCCGATCCCAATTTGCGCATTATAGACGCCACCGATTGGGACAGTTTTCAAAAGAATTACAGCGCCATTCGACATATTTTGGAATTGTTTTTTTTATATTATGATGGTTTGGGTGTAATGACCCTCATGGGATGGGGCGATGACCAGGAAGCCCGTGAGGAAATTGAAAAATGGCGCTTTTAATGGGATGTAAAATGAATTGTCCTTTTTGCACAGGTTTTACTTTTTAAATTATTGATAATCAGCACGCAACATGACTCCA
>JAGWYI010000563.1 GCA_018969455.1 Bacteroidota bacterium
TCTGACAGTGGTTTTTTCTGCTGTAATTTCCTATGCGATTGTAGCAGGCGGCCAGTTCAATGGATATTTGATGTTGTTATTGGCATTGGGTGGTTTTTTTGTTACCAGTGCAGCGAATGCCTTGAATCAGGTGTTAGAACGTGACTACGATATTTTGATGCCTCGAACGGCTAATCGCCCGGTGGCGGCAGGCCGAATGTCGGTTTCAAATGCGGTATTGGTTGCGGGTTTGATGGCCTTATTGGGAATTTCCATGTTGTCGGTTTTCAATCCGCTTACCGGTTTTTTAGGCACCTTGTCCTTAATTAGTTATGCATTTGTGTATACCCCATTAAAGCGAACAGGTCCTTTAGCCGTGGTTGTTGGGGCTATTCCGGGTGCACTTCCCTTGATTATTGGATGTGTGGCATATGAAGGGACCATCAGTGGTACAGCCCTGATGTTATTTTGCTTACAGTTTTTGTGGCAATTTCCCCATTTTTGGGCAGTTGCATGGTTGGCAGATGATGATTATCGACGGGCGGGCTTTTATTTGCTTCCGACGGGAGCGCGCGCGAAAGACAAGACTACCGGATTATTGTCCCTTGTTTTTTGTGTTTTGTTGATCTTAAATGTGTATTTGGGTTATTCATTGGGATACATGCGTTTTTGGGCCATGCTCGGGTTAAATGTATTAAATGTGTATTGGGCGTACAAGTGCTTGAAGTTGTATCAGAATTGCAGCAGGAAAGCAGCGCTCGGTCAGATGTTTTTTTCATTTGCGCACCTTCCATTGTCCTTGATTGTTTTGTTGTTGGATAAACTCATTTAAACAAGAAAAATGGCTGCAATAACACCACAATATAGCAGAAGCAACATCAACTCGCAAAAATTTGCTTTGTGGGTTGCCATTGCGGGCATCATGATGATGTTTGGCGCATTTACGAGTGCCTACGTTGTACGTCGTGCTGCCGGTAACTGGTTTGAATTCAAACTGCCCGATTTGTTTTTTATCAATACGGCAGTCATTATATTAAGCAGTGTTACGCTCCAAATGTCCTATCGCGCTTTTCGTCAAGGAAAAGAGAAGGCGTACAAAAGTTTGTTGTTGACTACTTTTGTTTTGGGTTTTGCGTTTGTAATTCTGCAGTACAAGGGTTGGGAAGCGATGGATGCCATGGGCGCCACGCTGACGGTCAACCCGTCCAGTTCATTCATTTTTGTGATATCCGGGGCACATGCTGCCCACGTACTGGGAGGTATGTTGGCGCTGATTGTTGCACTTACACATGCTTACTACTTGCCCTTCAAGGTTACAACGCGGCGGCAACAGCGATTTGAGCTGGTTGTGCAGTATTGGCACTTTGTGGATGTCCTTTGGGTGTATTTGATTTTTTTCTTTACCATACAATCCTGAACAACCAAAACCAAAATTAGAACTCTATTACATAATTGTTTGAACCATTATGGCAGGAACTTCTGTTGACCACGCGCACGACACACACGCAGCCGAATCGCATCAGGCAAATTGGGACGGCGCCGCCGAACCGTTCGGAGCGAGTTATGGTAAATTGATGATGTGGTATTTCCTTGTATCAGATGCCTTCACTTTTGCAGGCTTTTTGATTGCTTATGGAGCCCTTCGTTTCAGTATGCCAACCTGGCCCGAGCCGGATTTTGTATTTGCTTCATTCCCATTCGTTGAAGCGCACTGGCCGCTTATTTTCGTAACGTTCATGACCTTCGTCCTGATTTTTAGCTCGGTTACGATGGTACGTGCGGTACAGGAAGGTCATCGCGAAAACCAGCGCGGCGTTGTGTTTTGGATGTTGCTGACCATTTTGGGTGGCGCAACATTTCTGGGTAGCCAGGCTTATGAATGGACAACCCTGATTGTTAAGGAAAATGTTTCCGTAACCCGCAATCCATTCGGTCGTCATATTGCCGATGGTGTTTATTTGAATGAAGATGGTACAGAAGCAAAAAATGCCGATGGAACGCCTAAAACGTTCCAAAAGGGTCAAAGCTACCTCATTCACATGCACGACGGCCATCCAAGCGGATTGGTGTATCACGACCCCAATGCCCGCGGAGAGGGAATGTCGCAGCATGACAATTTAAAAATAAAATATACCACCGGTAATTATGCCGGCCAGGTAAAAGAAGCTGCTTTTGGTCCCAAAGCCTTTGGAGCGCTCTTCTTTTTTATTACCGGTTTCCACGGTTTCCACGTATTTTCCGGCGTATTGTTTCTCGCCATCATCATGATTAATGCGGGCAGTGGCTTGTATGCAGCACGCAAAAACGGGTATGAAATGGTAGAGAAAATCGGTTTGTACTGGCACTTTGTAGACTTGGTTTGGGTATTTGTGTTTCTGGTGTTTTACCTGTTGTAAACAAACCAATCCGAGGCATTCACCTAATTTTTAACCCATTTCATTGCAACAATAATGTCATCACATCAAACATACGAAGAAGCAAAAGCACTCGTTTTCCGGGGCTTGATGTTGTTGGGCGCTATCACCATTGTGGAAGTGCTTGTTGCCCTGCTTGCAAAGGGCCATTTGATTCACGGTGTTAATTTCTCCCATGGTTTTGGGCACTACGTATACATGCTTTTGATGATTGGCTTTTCTTTGTACAAAGCCTATTTTATCATCTTTTTCTTTATGCATATGGCATATGAATTGCGCGGACTTGTAATGAGCGTTTTATTGCCGACAACCTTGCTTATTTGGGCGATAATTGCTTTTTTCAGTGAAGGCAGTTATTGGGGCGCTTCTCGAGAAAAGCTGAAGGAGCGCAACGAATTGCCTGCCAACCAGGCTCCCGCTGGAAAAACCCAGGGAATGTACCAGATTCCAGGTGTCCATACCCCCCCCAATCTTGGATAGGTTTTTGCTGGGTTCGCCTTGCTCCCTTAAAAATGAACTTTTGAA
>JAGWYI010000021.1 GCA_018969455.1 Bacteroidota bacterium
CCGTTATCAGTACGAGTATCACCCTCGCTGTGGTATTTATCCCGGTGATTTTCCTGCAAGGTTTTACGGGCAGACTATTCCGGGAGTTTGGCATTGTGGTTGCCGGCGCGGTATTGATTTCGGCCTTCGTTTCATTAACCCTTACGCCCGTATTGAACGTCAAACTGGGCGGAAATGCCAAACACGGCTGGTTTTACCACGCAACAGAACCGTTTTTTGCCGGACTTGAACGGATTTATGGCAATACACTCCGCAGTTTTTTGCGATTTAAATACGTCAGTATTTTAATCCTGATTGCCTGTTTTGCCGCCATTTGGTATTTGCAGCAAAACATCAAAAGCGAATTGGCCCCCCTGGAAGACCGTTCGCTCATCCGCGCCAACATTACCGCACCCGAAGGCACCGATTTTGACCGCACCGAGCAGATCATCATGAATATTGCCCAAATTGCAATAGACAGTGTGCCAGAAAATGAAATGGTATTCGGCATCACCGCACCCGGCCGTTTTACCGCAGGCGGAACCAATACCGGTTTCATCAGTATTTTGTTGCCGGATAAAGAAAAACGCCAACGCTCCCAACAGCAGATTTATGACCAATTGCTGCGCATTTACAAAAAATACACCGGAGCAAGGGTATTCCCCAACCAGGAACAAACCATCACCACCAGCCTGGCTTCCGGATTCGGCTTGCCGGTACAATTCGTACTGCAAACGCTCGATTTTGAAAAATTAAAGGAAAAAGTTCCCCAGTTCCTGGACGCCGCCCGCAAAGACCCCACTTTTGCCAATGTAGACGTAAACCTCAAATTCAACAAACCAGAATTACAGGTAGAAATCGACCGCTTGCGCGCAGCTGAATTGGGTATTAATGTATTCGACGTTAGCCAAACCCTTCAACTGGCACTTTCAGGCCGCCGATTCGGCTATTTCATCCAAAATGGCAAACAATACCAGATCATCGGACAAGTAGACCGGGCCGATCGCGACGAACCCCTCGACCTCGCAGGTCTTTTCGTGCGCAACACGCGCGGGGAAATGGTGCAACTCGACAACGTGGTGCATTTCGTAGAAAACAGCAGCCCCCCTACACTTTACCATTACAACCGGTATAAAAGCGCTACCATCAGCGCAGCACTCGCCCCCGGAAAAACCCTCGGTGAAGGCATTCAAGCCATGGAAAATATTTCGAAAACCGTGCTTGATCCCAGTTTCCAAACCGACCTCAGTGGTCCTTCCCGCGACTTTAAAGAAAGCAGCGGCAATACTTCTTTTGCCTTTTTGCTGGCCTTAGGCCTCATTTATCTCATCCTGGCAGCACAATTCGAAAGTTTCCGCGATCCTTTCATCATTATGTTTACAGTGCCCCTCGCCATTGCAGGCGCCCTGCTGAGTTTGTATATTACCGGCCATACCCTCAACATTTTCTCTCAAATCGGGTTAATCATGCTCATTGGTCTGGTAACCAAAAACGGGATCCTGATTGTGGAGTTTTCCAACCAAAAACGCATGCAGGGAATGGGACGTTTGCAGGCAGTGCAGGAAGCGGCTCAAGCGCGCATGCGACCAATTCTGATGACAACCCTGGCCACGGTTTTGGGCGCCTTGCCCATTGCACTGGCTTTGGGCGCAGCGGCTACTTCCCGCATTCCGCTCGGGGTGGTGATTGTAGGCGGTTTGTTGTTTTCACTGGTGCTGACCTTGTACGTAATTCCCGCGGTTTATGCGATTCTGTCTAAAAAGCAATACCGCAGCGTGGTGGAACTGCCGGCCGAAACGGCTGAATAGACGCGTTGATTTTGTGCATGTATTTTGGCTTAAATGATTGGAAATTAGTGTTCTATATGATATAAAATGCTGCCTATATGGTGGTATTTAATGTATATCATAAAATAGAGTGTAAACCTTTCAAAATGCTGTCACATGCGTAAAATTAGGTATTTAGGCTTTATCTGTTTGCTGTGGTGCCATGTACTTACCGGCCAACAAATATACGAAGCTGTAAACGGTGCTACCAGCAGTATTTGGTTGCTCGATGCGGGCAATTGTACGCGCACAGAAATTGTATCCAACATTACCCCGGATATTGATGATTTCGTGGAAGTGCCGGGAGGCGGTTTTTTCATGGTGAGCAGCCCCTACAGCAGCCTGGCCAACTTTTATTCCATCGATCCCTCGAGCGGTGCAACGACCTTGCTTTTATCGTTTTCGATTCCTACTGGAAGTGGCCCAAGCCGCTTGCTTTTAGTCAGCTCCACCGAAATATTATGGGCGGTTCGAGGGCGTTTTTATATTTTCGACCTGAGCACCAATACCCTGACCCTGGTCGCTACTTATCCGCCAACATTTTTTGCCTGGCATTTATACATGCACAATGGGCAAATATATTATAGCGAAGAAAGCATTCCGGGTTCATTTAATGAAAACATGTACACCCTTTCACTCACACCCACCTTTTCTCGGACTTTAATTGCAACCGTGCCCGGCAACTGGCTAGAACTGGGTAATATCCGGGACATCGCAGAGGCTTGCGATCAGTTATACTCCGGGGGAAGTACGCAAATGCTTAATTATAACCTGAATAACTATACCACGAGTATTCACTGTTCCTGGCCAGGTGGCGGTTCATCCATTCGGCCGGTAGCGCCCCTATTGGCGGGGACAAGCGGCCCTGCCTGTGGTTGTACCACCGATGCCGGGACCTGGAATTACAACATCTCCACCAACCAACTAGTCGAAGTTTGTGCCGGTGGTATCATCGATCTTCCTCATAGCGGCGACGAAGTGCTCAATGCAGGGCAAAATTTATCCTTTGCACTTTATGCCTTACCATTTGTGTGTGATCATTATTACGAATGCCTTACCTCGTCCAATTTGTTGTATGTATATTCATCCGATCAACTGAACTTTTTACCCGGCATTACCGAGGTTAATCAACTATATGTCATCATACCAATCGCAAGTGAGGCGCCACCCGGGAGTTTCAATCTTGACGACCCATGCCGAGATCTTCAAGAACCCCTTTATGTACGTTGGCGCACGCCGACCGTTGGTTTTACAGAGAATAATCCTGTAGCATGCGGAACGGGTTGCCGTACCCTGCAGCTTACATTCGATGGCTCCGCCCCCTTTACCCTTACGTATTCGGTAAATCCATCGGTAAATGGGGTATTACAAACATTCACGCAAACATTCACCTCCAGTACGGCCACCATCGTCACTTGTCCGCCACCTGGATATACCGGTACCATTGAAGTGAAAGCGCTCAGTTTAAGCGACAATTCGGGCTGTACTTGTAATTAATGGACCACTAAACGCCCATCACCCCCAAACCAAACAGGGCAAAATCGTATTTAACCGGGTCATTCGGATCCAGCAAGCGCAATTGGGCGGTAAGTTCCAGCACCGCCCGCCAATCTACCTGTGGGCGTTCGAGCAATCCCAATTGGCGGGCAATGCGTTCCACATGCACATCCAGCGGAATCAACAATTGATCCGGCCTGATTTGCGACCAAATCCCAAAATCTACCCCATGCGGGTCATTACGCACCATCCAACGCAAAAACATATTCATTCGTTTGCAGGTGGAGCCGCGCTCGGGCGTCGCCACATGCTTGCGCGTGCGATCAGGCGCATACGGGTGATCAAAAAAATCGCGGTGAAAACCGATTAATGCCGATTCAACCGTTTCATCCCCGGCGCTTAAATGGCGGGAAAAAGCGGTTTCAAGAGAAAGATGCTGCCTGTAATATTGCTGAAAAAACTCCAGAAAATAGAGGGTATCAATGGTTTGGAACGTGCGATGTTTAAAATTCAAGAACCCTGCCCGGTCCTGCTCCTGGTGGTTGCGCATAAAATCATACGGCGCATGATCCATCAAAGTACACAAAGTGTTGGCGCTTTGGATAATGGTTTTGCGGTTTCCCCAGGCCAACATTGCTACCCAAAAACCGATAATTTCCCGATCCTGCAGCGCCGAAAATCGATGTGGTACCGAAATCGGATCATCGGGAATAAAATGCGGCCGATTGTACCGCGCAACGGCCGCATCCAAAAAGGCTTTGCGTTCCGATGCCGGCGGCCAGCTTGGCTCTACACGGATAGCATCCGGATTTATTTTCATTTTTTCCATCACGCACAAAACTACGGTAAAATAAAAAACCGGCCTGTGTTTCCCACAAGCCGGCTCATTCAACATGAATTTCCTCTTTTGTCATTAAATCCAAATCACTTCAAATCATTATTCACTTTCTCTTAAAACGAAAAAATCAACTTTTTTCGCCATTTTTCTTAGGTTCAACCGGAGGAACAGAAGATACACCCGGCAATTTTTTTGTTTTTTCGTTGGAAACCGAAATCTTCTGCTTTTTCTCCTTTTTATCTTTAGAAGACTGAGGCACTGCGGTTTCCCTTGACCAACTATCGAGCCATTGGTACAACTTGTATTTTGCCAAATCACTGTTCAGTGCATGATAATGAAGCATGTGTTTAGACTTTCGATACTGTGTAAGCAATTCCAGCATCTTCAAACCATCCTTCTCTCCGCTTTGAACCGCTTTTTGATAGGCCGTTTTCGCAACGGACTTTTCAACTTTCGCCTGCTTTACCTGTTCCTTCAATTCCTGATAGGATTGGCGCAATGCCAACAATTCCGCATTTTCCGCCAAACGAGCATCCAGCAGCATGCGCTCAAATATTTTTTTCATGGTATGGTAATTAAATCCCCTTTTATGTTTGTTCGGGAGGACAAAGATACCATACTTAACAATTACTTAATGTTAAGTTTAACAAAAAGACACAAACTTAACATTAAAAGCTAAAATAGAGAATCCTGAAAATATTTCTGCCAATAATCTTTTAAAAAATCGGACCTTTGCACTCCAAAAGCCGCGGCGCCAACCCGACGTCGCACAACAACGATCAACACATGGCCAACGCAATCCTACTGCTTGAAGATGGTACCGTGTTTCGCGGCAAAGCCGCCGGAAAAATCGGCGTTACCACAGGTGAAATTTGCTTCAACACGGGCATGACCGGTTACCAGGAAATCTTTACCGATCCGTCTTATTACGGCCAAATTTTGGTCGCTACCAATGTGCACATTGGGAATTATGGCATCAAAAACGATGAAATAGAAAGCGAAAGTATCAAAATCGCCGGTTTCGTTTGCCATAATTTCAACACCAATTACAGCCGCAAACTTGCCGACCAATCCATCGAAGACTATTTTGAAAAAGAAGGTTTGGTTGCCATCTCTGATGTGGATACCCGCGCAATTGTGCAGCACATCCGGCAGGCAGGGGCCATGAATTGCATCATTTCATCCGAAACCGATGACCTCGAAACGCTAAAAGCACAACTGGCCAATACGCCTAACATGGCCGGCCTGGAACTCTCCAGCGTGGTTACAACCAAAACAGCTTACGAAATTGGCAACCCCAACGGAAAACGCCGAATCGCTGTTATGGATTTTGGGGTAAAAAAGAACATTCTCCGCAACTTCGATGCCCGCGATTGCTTTTTAAAGGTATTCCCGGCACGTTCCGCATTCTCCGAAATTGAGGCCTGGAACCCCGATGCTTTCTTCCTCTCCAATGGCCCCGGAGACCCCGCATCCATGGATTATGCCGTCGCGCTTACCCAACAAATGCTTGAAACAGAAAAACCACTTTTCGGAATTTGCCTTGGCCAACAAATTCTGGCACTCGCAGCAGGTTTGCCTACCTACAAACTCCATCACGGACATCGGGGAATCAATCACCCGGTGAAAAACTTGCGCACCGGCCGTTCTGAAATTACAAGCCAAAACCATGGTTTCGGAGTGGTAGAACAAGCCATTTACGACAACCCCAGCATTGTGGAGCCTACCCACATTAACCTGAACGACAATACCATTGAAGGCATTCGATTGAAACAAAAACCGGCATTTTCCGTGCAGTATCACCCGGAAGCAAGCCCCGGCCCGCACGACGCGCAATACTTGTTCGACGAATTTGTACACCTGATTGATCAGCATAAAGGCTGATCAATCAGGCATCATTTACAGCCTATTAAATTATACATTTTATTGGCTCTAAGATCCCTTTTTAAACGCCGCAATCGCGTTTTTCGTAAAATCAGACAATGCCAGCCGACCGCTTAGGGCAGCGCGTTCATACAAAAGGGTTTCCCAGTGCTCGGTTCCTTGCCAAAATATTTTTTTCAACTCGCCAAGCGCCTCCACACTGTATGAACACAATTGGGCCGTAAAATGACCTATATAGGCATCCAGTTGCTCCACCGAATCAAAAGATTCCTGAAAAAGCCCTTTTTCTTTGGCCCAAGAAGCCGTTTGCCATTCCGCAGGAGATAAAGCCATTTGACTAAAAGCAGCCAACCCCACTTTGCGCTCAACCGCCGGTCCTATTACAAACGGACCAAAACCAACAGCCAACTCACTCAAACGCACCGAAGCATACAAGGAAGCCAAACAATAATCGGTGGCCGCAGCCAAACCCACACCACCACCCACAGCCTTGCCATGAATACGCCCCACTACAATTTTACCACAACTGCGCATGGCATTAATTACATTGCCAAATCCCGAAAAAAACCGATGCCCCGTCTCAAAATCCTGGATGGAGGCCAACTCGTCGAAACTCGCGCCCGCACAAAATGTTTTGTGCTCGGCACTTTGAAGTAAAATCACTTTTACGGCAGAGTCTTGACCCAGCGTTTGAAACGCACCCGTTAACTCTCCCAGCAATTTTCCAGGTAAACTGTTGTGGTTGGGATGATAAAATGTAAGCGTTGCCAAACCATGATCCGAAATATCGGTTTGAACGTATCCTTGTTGTGTAATATCCATCATATGATTCAGGAAACAGTTGAAAATCAAAAAGAAACAGGGCAAAAATACAAGTTACTCTTGGCTATTTAATTATTTATCATTACCTTTGCACCCGCTTTTAAAAAAAGTTCTTTCATTTTTCACAAAAGACTGATAATGAGACATTACGAAGTCACCTTCATCGTAGATCCAGTGCTGTCGGGCGATGAAGTTAAATCGACAGCAGAACAAATTCAAAACGAACTTATCAGCTACGGCGCATCAATCGTTGCCGTGGATGAAATCGGGTTGCGTCAATTGGCATACAGCATTAACCGCCGCTCTTCCGGCTTTTATTACTGTATCGAATTTGCTTGTGTTTCCGCCGACTTTTTGACCAAATTCGAGGTAAATCTGAAACGAAATGAGCGCCTGCTCCGTTTCCTTACAGTAAAACTCGACAAATACGGCGTAAAATACAACGACGACAAGCGCAATGGCCGCATTGGCAAACGCAAAAAAGGAAACGAAACTGAAACTGCCGCTCCAGCCGCCGAAGGTGCGCTGCCTGCCGCCCCAGCAGTTGTCGACCTCGACGCCTAAACCCAATTCAACCTTTTCATCCACCTTTTAACAAGCTAATACGATGGCTGCTTCAAGAGAAGACGTTAAATTTCTGAGCAACCCGAAAATCGGGCTCCGACACAAAAAATATTGCCGCTTCCGCAAATTCGGCATCAAATACATCGACTACAAAGACTCCGACTTTTTGCTCCAGTTCATCAACGAACAAGGCAAATTGTTGCCGCGCCGAATCACAGGCAATAGCCTCAAATACCAACGCCGTGTGGCTACCGCTGTAAAACGCGCACGCCACCTCGGTATGTTGCCGTTCATCGCCGACTTGATGAAATAATTCTTAAACCGCTCAATCATTCGCAATGGAAATTATTCTCCTAGATCATATCGAAAAGGTAGGCGCCAAACATGAAGTCGTCAAAGTAAAAGACGGATACGGCCGCAATTACCTCATCCCACGTGGCTTGGCCATCGTGGCCAATAAAGCCAACCTTGCCCGCCTCGACGGCATGAAAAAACAAGGGGCCAAAAAAGAAGCCCAAATTATTGCTGCATTCGAAGAACTGGCTGCTAAAATGCAAGGCGCTACCCTGAAAATAACCGCAAAAGCCGGTGACAGCGGCCGCCTCTTCGGTTCTGTTAACGCCCAAAACATCTCCGATGCCCTTAAAACACAATTGGGCGTCGACGCCGATAAACGCATCATCGCTATGCCCGATGAAGTTAAAGAATTGGGCAACTACACCGCAACCGTGAAATTCCACCCGGAAGTTACAGTCGGTATCGGATTTGATGTAGTAGCTGAAGAAGCATAAACGAACGACAAATAAAATTTAAAAGCCAATCCTGCCGTCGGTAGGGTTGGCTTTTTTTATCGCCAAAAGCAAACCTTTGCTTAATAGACTTTCTCCCTATTTCAATCCCCGTACCTTTGCAAAATTATTCAAATCGCTCTTATGACCAATACCATCATTCGAAGGGTAATGCTGCTGGGCGCACTCGCTGTATTGAGCTTGCTTACCGTACAAACTTACTGGGTGCTCCGTACCTGGGATTTGCAAGAACGGGAATTTAACCGCAAAGTCAATCAGGCTCTCCTGGATGCAGCCGGCGAACTTTCGGTTCTTAATGAGTTTACCCTGCAAAAAAACAAACTGATCGAACAAGTATCTTCCAACTATTGGGTGGTAAACGTCGACAACCCCTTCGAAGCAGAAGATCTGGTCTTTTACCTCAATAAGGCTTTTGAAGAACAAGGCCTGAAAGAAGACTACCAGTTTGGAATATTTGACTGCACCAGCGACCAAATGGTTAAAGGCCGGTTGGTAAAATATGCCCACAAATCGGCAACTGTAGGTGAAACACCCTTGCCCCGACACAATGGCTCCGAATTCAACCACTATTTTGGGGTACAGTTTCCAGGAAAAGAAGCCAATATCCTCAGCAACATGTGGTGGGTGGTGGTGTTCTCTATCCTGATGCTGGCTACCGTTGCGTTTTTTATTTATTCTATGTTTGTAATCCTGCGTCAAAAACAACTCTCGGAACTTCAACGAGACTTTATCAATAACATGACCCACGAGTTCAAAACCCCCATTTCTACCATCAACATTTCTACCGACGTTTTTTTGCAAAACGAATTCATCAAAACCGATCCACGACTCTCCCGATATGCCGGAATCATCAAGGAACAGGTGCTCCGACTGAATACACAGGTGGAAAAAGTGCTGCAACTGGCTAAAATAGAACGCAATAACATCGAACTCAACCTGGAAGAGGTAAACCTGAGCGAATTAATCCAATCCATCTCCGCTTCGCTTGAACTCAAAATCGATGAAAAAAATGGAACACTGAAACTTAATCTGGATGCCAATAACCCAATCGTACGCGCTGACAGAATGCATCTGACCAATATCCTGCATAATTTGGTCGATAATGCCGTAAAATACAGCAAAGAAAACCCCGAAATTACCATCAGAATCCTTAACCAAGGGCCCGACTTAATCCTGCAAATAAAAGATAATGGCATTGGAATCCCAAAAGAACATCAAAAAAGGGTCTTCGACAAATTTTACAGGGTTCCAACAGGAAATATACACAATGTTAAAGGATTTGGCCTGGGTTTATTCTACGTGAAAAGTATGTGCATCGCTCATAAGTGGAAAATTAACCTTACAAGCGAACCCGGTAATGGTGTCACCATCGAAATTCGAATGCCTGCACGAACCTAAACTTCGCTGAAACTGAAATCCCCCGGTGCTTTCTATCGAAAACCCGGGGGATTTTTTATGTAGCTTAAAAGCTTCTATACTTTACACCGCCAGATTTTGTGCATCACGATCTTTATAAATCATCATAATCCATCCTGATTTATCCACAAAATCCGGCGAATCCTGGTATAAAAGACTGTATTGCCTTATTTAAGCGGTGCTGCGGGCTGTGGCGTAAGGGCATCTACAGGCTGTACATTCGGCGTAGGCGCGTGCAAACCTGAGTCCTGGGCTCCGCTGGAATGACCACCCAAAATTGGAGCAATGGCCAGGCCAACCAGACAAGTCAATTTGATCAAAATATTCATGGAGGGTCCAGAAGTATCCTTAAAAGGATCGCCTACCGTGTCGCCGGTAACCGCCGATTTGTGCGGATCAGAACCCTTATAATATATTTCGCCATTGATCTCAACCCCTTTTTCAAATGACTTTTTCGCGTTGTCCCAGGCGCCACCAGCGTTAGACTGGAACAAGGCCCACAATACACCGCTTACCGTTACACCCGCCATGTAGCCGCCCAATGCCTCAGGACCCATTAAAAATCCAACCAAAATCGGGGTGATGATGGTTATCAAACCAGGAGGCATCATTTCACGCAATGCCGCAGTGGTGGAAATTTCAACACATTTGCCATACTCGGCCTTGCCCGTTCCTTCAAGCAGTCCTGGAATTTCGCGGAACTGTCGGCGCACTTCCTGCACCATGTCCATCGCTGCCCGACCTACACTTTGCATCGCCAATGCTGAAAATACAACCGGAATCATGCCACCCAAAAACAAGGCAGCCAAAACATCAGCCTTGAAAATATTGATGCCCTCAATGTCTGTAAAATCTACATAGGCTGCAAACAAACCAAGAGCTGTCAGAGCAGCAGAGGCAATCGCAAATCCCTTACCTATGGCAGCCGTGGTATTGCCCACAGAATCGAGAATATCGGTACGCTCACGAACCTCCTTCGGCAATTCGCTCATTTCGGCAATGCCACCCGCATTGTCGGCAATGGGGCCAAATGCGTCAATCGCCAATTGCATGGCCGTTGTAGCCATCATTGCAGAAGCAGCAATGGCAACACCATAAAAACCAGCCAAACTGTAGGCGCCCCAAATAGCCGCAGAAAACATCACAATCGGCATCCAGGTCGACATCATACCCGTAGCAAGACCGGCAATTACGTTGGTACCGTGGCCGGTAGCCGATTGGCGTACTATGGCCAAAACCGGTTTTTTACCCAAACCTGTGTAGTATTCAGTAATGGCTGAAATTAATGCGCCAACCACCAATCCTACAACTACCGCAAAAAATACATTGGTGTTGCTTACAATTACAGCTCCACGACCAAAGAAATTCATGGTCATACTGGCTGGCAACATCCATTGGATGATCGGAAAACAGGAAATACCCGTAATTATTATGCTCACCCAGTTGCCCCGATTAAGGGCACTCTGTACAGTGCCTGCACTCAAATCCGCATTGGGACTCACACGCACCAGCAACATACCTATGATGGAAAACAAAATACCCAAACCGGCAATAAACATAGGCAACAAAATAGGCCCTATGCCTCCAAATGCATCATCAATACCTCCGCTGTCGCGAATCACAGAGTTCCCCAAAACCATGGCTGCCAATACCGTCGCAACATATGAACCAAACAAGTCGGCGCCCATGCCTGCAACGTCGCCAACATTGTCACCTACATTATCGGCAATAGTGGCCGGATTGCGCGGATCATCCTCCGGAATTCCTGCCTCCACTTTTCCAACCAAATCGGCGCCTACATCGGCCGCTTTGGTATATATGCCGCCGCCTACACGAGCAAACAAGGCAATAGATTCAGCACCCAAGGAAAAACCCGCCAACACTTCCAATACCCGCGACATCACTTCGTGCCCATCGCGGCCATAGGTACCGCCCATAAAGACGTTAAAAAATACAATAAACAAGGTGCTTAGCCCAATTACAGCCAAACCTGCAACGCCCAAACCCATTACAGAGCCACCATTGAACGAAACTTTCAATGCCTGTGACAAACTGGTTCGAGCCGCCTGGGTAGTACGTACATTGGCTTTGGTAGCGATCCGCATGCCAATAAAACCCGCAGTGATCGAGAAAATGGCCCCAATCACAAATGCAACTACAATTAAAGGGTGGCTTGTGGTAACCAGGGTGCTTTGCCAACCCAAAAGGGCGCCTGCAACCAATACATAAATGGCTAGTACACGGTATTCTGCTTTCAAAAAGGCCATGGCGCCATCGGCAATATTTGCCGCTATGCCACTCATTTTAGCATCTCCAGCGTCTTGACGTACCACCCATTGCTGGAGGATAAACATATACAGCAGACCAACTATGCCGAAAAATGGAATTACGTAAAGCAAAGAACTCATCCGGAATCTTTGTTTTGATGTGAAAAAAGGTTGGAATTTCGTTTCACCCGCGCGTCTGATAAACACGCTAAAACGGGGGCAAAACTAAACAAAATTTAAGATCAATATATTGTTAACGCTTCATGATTCTAAATTTCCGAGTCGCCAGCCAATAATACCTCCAAATAATGCCGCTCTATCCCAAATGCACCTTTTATTTCCTGTACATTCCCAAGCACATCCGCCTTCCGAATGTCGGAAATTCCCCCTTTTATGGCGGTAATCAAAACGTTTTTGGCCGTATGCTCGGTGGAAATAAATTCAAAAACATGGGTCTTATAACCCTCCGATTCCAGCAACAACGCCCTGATACCATCTGTTATGATTTCTGCCTGCCGCTCTTCCAATATGCCAAATTTCATGATCGAACGCATGGAATCCCGAGTCGCCATCGATTTCCGTATCTGCTTGTGGCAACAAGGCGCTACGACCAAAACGCCCGCCCCGGCTTTTATTCCTTTGGCCAGGGCCAAATCAGTTGCCGTATCGCAGGCATGAAGGGCTATCAACATATCCATTCGAGGAGGATTATATTGCAAAATATCCTGCGCAATAAAATTCAATCCCTCAAATCCTGATTCCTTTGCGGTTTTGTTGCAAAATTCAACAAGCGCCGGACGCAATTCGATTCCTGTAACGGTGGCGTGGTACCCCAGATGCTGCGTCAAATAATCATACAATGCAAACGTTAGATAACCTTTTCCCGATCCCATATCGGCTATGTGCAAATCATGGGGCAACTTGGCCGATTGAACCACAGCGGCAATGTTTTCTAAAAACTTGTTTATCTGACGCCATTTATCCTGAGAAGACGCCAAAACGATGCCCTGGGCGCTGGTGATTCCCAAAGCATGAAGCCACGAAGCCCCAGGTTCTAGCAAACGCTTTTTCCGACGGTCATGTGCCGTATCAACCTGTTTCTCCTGCGAAAGCTTGCGCGTAGTGAGCAATGGCCGGGCACTTTTGGAAATGCTCAAGGCATGAATCTTCCGGGTGGTTATTAAGTCTGAGTTTAAAAAATACGTACCCAAATATTGCTCAAGCAGGGAAATCGCCTCCAAACAACTGTGATTCTTAACTTCATCCCGGGTTTTATACCGATAAGTAACCGCAATTTTTAACTCCTTCTTTAAAGTTACAGGCCGCAAATAAATATTTTTGAGTTCACCCGACTGCCGTGGCTTGCTCAAAGTGCATTTTACCAACTCTTCTGCATCAAATGCTTCCTGAAATAACTGGTAAAATTGCCCAGTTTCAGATATAGGATCCTCGTTTGACACTATGTTAATATCGCTCATTAACGCTTAGGACGCGGGTTTTGTGGCACACGACCTACACGACGCTTTAATTCATCTTCTATGATGCGCTGGATGTAATCCAAATCACCTTTGGTGCCAAATTGCTTTTGCTGCAACAACAGCAAGGCCAAAAATGCCATTATACTCAAAGCCCCCAACCCAAACGACGCAAAGGACAACCATATATAATTCATCAATTTGGCTATGAAAGCCATGAAAATCCAGGCTGCCGCCGTACCTCCCAACATCATGATAAACTTTTGCCGACGCAAAAACTGATCAATTCGGGCAAAACTGCGCTCACGCAACTCCAATAAATGCTCTACGCCAAAATGGGATGGTCCCAATTCGTCCAACAAACGAAAATCATCGTTGCATTCCCGCTCCAATCGATCAAGAGCAGACTCCGAATTTTTACGCTGAAAAATCATGAGACATAGCATTTATCGCTTCCATACAAGAGTGTTTATTTGGCAAAAGCGTTCATTTCTTGTAAAACGCACAACACCCTGTTTTGGTTGGCTGCGAATAGCAAATATAGACAATTTTTGGGACTTATTGCGGCTGATTCTGCTGTTCAAAATTCATTTTAAAACCAATTCGTTGATTGGGCTCTGGCAAATCGTCGTCGTAATCCTCCCAGTTGATCAATTCTTGCATGAAAGTTTCTAAATGCCGTTCAAAATACGGCGCTTTCAATTCCTCAGGCCGATAAATCGCTATGGTTTTGGGAGGCTGGGGCTGGCCGTATTTTTCTATAAACGGGTAGTTAATCAACACCAATACCTTCCCGTTAAACAGTTGTTGATAAACCAAGGAGCCATTTTGCTTGATCAAATCGCGCATCAGGCCGCCACCTACCGGCTCTCCCAAACCACTATTCATAATTCCCAAATTGACCACAATGGCGCACAGGTTGTTAATTTCATTCCGCTCTTCCAGCGTGGCTGGCAATTGAACCTTGTCTATGAGCCCTTGTAAGGTATCTTTTATCAAACGCTTGGTGGAGTTTTCCCACATGGCGCGATACTTTAAGGTGTTTTGCAAAATTTCCTGATAATGCAAAACCTTGCGCTGCAAATTCAACAATTCGTCCATAGGTTGATGTGAAAAGTACATAAGAAAATATTTACGGTATTACAATGTGCAAAACCAGGAACAAAAGTGGGGGAATTGTCCCACAAAAACAAAAAGCAGATCCCGCATACTGGGAACTGCCTTTGCTTTTGTATAAATTAAAACATGCCTGTTCTAAAAATTAGCGCTGCATAGGTAGTTTGATCCCATTTTATACTATACACCGCCAGATTTTGTGCATAACGATCTTTATAAATCATTATAAATCAGCGAAATCCATCCTGATTTATCCAAAAAATCCGGCAAATCCTGGTATAAAATGATCAACAATAAGACCCTTCCGCTGCAAATTTCCACCTAGCGTGGGAACAACAACTCACGATATTTAACAAGCGGCCAATATTGATCATCCACAATGCCTTCCAAGTCGTCTACAGCATCCCGTACTGCATCCATGTGTGGCTTCACTTTGTTACACAACAACTCCGCTTCTTCACGCAAATTTTCACAGTGGTGCGCTTTTTCCAAAGTTTTGTTGATCTTGTCAATTCCTTCTTTAATTTCTGCCGAATTTTTTAACACGCGCTTCAACAAATCTTTCTGATACGAAATCTCTCCATCCAAATCCAAAGCTTTCAACGCGCCAATGTTGTCGGCCAACTCGGTCTGATACCGGAAAACCGCAGGCATTATATAGGAATTAACCAATTCAATAAGGGTTTTGGCTTCAATGTCGAGCTTGGTTACATAGGCATGCAACTGTACCTGATGAAAAGCATCCAACTCAATGGCGTTCATAACCCACGATTTTCCATAAAAATCAACCGCCTGCTTCTTGCTCAAAACATCCAGGGCCTCCGGTGTATTGGTAAAATTGTTTAAACCCCTGTTTTTAGCCTCTGTTTTCCATTCATCCGAATAATTGTTGCCTTCAAACAAAATAGGCTTTGCTTTCCGAATATAATTTTTCAACACCATCAAAATGGCCTCTTCCTGTTCTGTTCCCTTGGCAATCAACTTATCCACATCCGACTTAAACTCGAGCAGTTGAAGCCCCATCATGGTATTCATAACAGTCATTGGGCCTGCACAGTTCTGACTTGAGCCTACTGCACGAATCTCAAATTTATTGCCCGTAAATGCAAACGGTGAGGTTCGGTTCCGATCGGTATTATCCAATTCCAGATTGGGCAACTTGGAAATCAAATCTATTGCCCTTTTAACAGCAGCATCATCTGTTTTCTTGCCATTCGCTATTTGTCCGAGCAATTTGGTCATCGCCTCCCCAATAAAAACCGAAATAATGGCTGGAGGGGCCTCGTTGGCTCCCAAACGATGATCATTGCCCGCATGCGCTATGCTCGCCCGCAAAATATCGGCGTTCTTGTACACCGCCATCACTGTATTGACAAAAAAAGTAAGAAAACTCAAATTTTTACTCGGCTCTTTGCCCGGAGAAAGCAAATTCAAACCAGTATTGGTGCCCATGCTCCAGTTGTTGTGCTTTCCCGAACCATTGATCCCGGCAAAGGGTTTTTCATGCAACAATACCCGCAATTTATGCCGACGCGCAACACGCTCCATCAAGTCCATCAACAATTGATTGTGGTCTACAGCAACATTGATTTCTTCAAAAATAGGGGCTACTTCATATTGTGATGGGGCCACCTCGTTGTGACGCGTACGTACTGGAATACCCAACTTATGACTCTCTGTCTCTAAATCACGCATAAATGCATAAATACGCTCGGGTATCGATCCAAAATAATGATCTTCTAATTGCTGATGCTTGGAGGCCGGCCGACCCAACAATGTACGCCCGGTCATTACCAAATCAGGACGAGCATTGAAAAGGGCCTCATCTACCACAAAATATTCTTGCTCCCAACCCAATGTGGCAGTCACTTTCGTAACCTTCGGATCAAACAGCTGACATACCTGTACCGCCGCCTTGTCCAAAAATGATTGAGAACGCAACAAGGGCAACTTGTAGTCCTGCGCTTCCCCACCGTATGTTACAAAAATGGTTGGAATACAAAGGGTTTTCCCTTCTCCTACCTCCATAATGAATGCCGGACTACTCGGATCCCAAACAGTGTAGCCACGCGCTTCAAATGTACTGCGCATACCACCAGATGGGAAAGACGAACCATCAGGCTCCTGTTGAACAAGCGCACTGCCCGAAAACTCCTCAATCACGCGGCCATCGTGGGTCATCGTGAAAAAAGAATCATGCTTCTCCGCCGTTTTTCCAGTCAATGGCTGAAACCAATGCGCAAAATGTGTACAACCCTTCGATTGCGACCATTCTTTCAATCCATTGGCTATGACATCTGCCAAATCGCGGCTCAATTTCTCTCCACTTTGAATGGCGGCTTTCAAACTGAGATACGCCTCCTCCGGCAAATATTTCTTCATGGCTTCATCGCCAAAAACGTTCTCCCCAAAATAGGATGCAATCGTTTCATTCTGAACCTCATCCGACTCAAAAAAATAGGAGTCCGGACGATTATCAATGGTGCTTAAGGCATTAAAACGGGTAACTGACATATTATTGAGCGGTTGTGTGACAAAAGTTAAAAACGAAAAGTAAAACACTGACAAGATTTTATATTGATTCGCCATTTTTGAAAAAAACCTGACGAATAGAAGCCTTTCGGATATTTACCAGCGAAAAACCCAAAAAATGCACCTGAAAAATCCAATACCCAGCGCAATACATCTTAAATTCATGGCAAAAATAAAGCCATTTCAGCGAAAAACAACTTTTTTAAATAAATCAATCCAAAATTCAAACCCAATAATATTTTTTATATTCTTAGTTGCATCAAATTCCCGTTTTATTATTTCGCATTCACCAACATATTCGGTTGGAAAAATGGCATAAACTCCAAGCCCCCTTCATATTTTTTTGTGTAATTATTACAAAATTATTTTCTGGTTTCAACTGCTTTCCCGGAAATAAAAAAGCCCCCCTCCTACTGTCAGGAGAGAGGCCATCCCAAAAACCGATTTTAAAGTATGTTAAAATCGGGTATCGGTATGTCTACGGCAGCTCGCTTGCCGCTTTTGTTTGCCTGGAAAATTTTCCCGCAAAATAATTTTTCCGCGATTCAGGCTGAAGGTAGGAGCGCACCCGCAGGTACGCTCCATCCCCTTTCCTTTATCTTGGATCAAATTACTTCGTTTGGATCATTTTCTTCGTTGCACTGTTGTTGGCAGTTTCCAACTTGTAGTACATCATGCCCACGGTGTTCAACAACGCGCGGTCGATCGCTACATTGTTGTAACCTTTCGCATATGAACCTTTCTGGCTGTAAATTACGCGGCCAGTCTCATCGTAGATGCTCAACGTTGCCGTTGTCGCCTCTGGCAAGTTGAAACCGATGAAGGTCATGTTTACGAATGGGTTTGGTACGTTCTGGTACAACTCGAAGCCTACACCGCTGATCGTTGAAGTAGATCCGTTGTTGAAACGGAAGGCT
>JAGWYI010000564.1 GCA_018969455.1 Bacteroidota bacterium
TAACGATCTTTATAAACCCCGATAAATCCGCGAGATCAAGCCTGTTTTATCCACAAAATCTGCCGAAACCTGGTATAAAAAGCAGAAAAAGTGCAATTGGGGCAGGCTACTTTGAATTACATCCAATAACTTGGCGTGTTCATCGAAAAATGACATCCTGTTGCCAACGGAATTTTCAATCCGGTGTTTTTGTTTGGAAGCATTTACAGTTTCGAAAGATGAATGCTGCCTTTCATACAGTGTTCTGTGTGTCTGTTGTGGTCCAAACAGTATGGAAATTATAGGAGTTTAAACATGTCTTTTATCCTGAAAATGGCCTGGCGCGACAGCCGTCGCAACAGAGGCCGTCTGATTTTATTTGTATCGGCTATTGCCGTGGGCATTTCGGCTCTTACTGCGGTGCGCAGTTTTCGGGATAACCTTGCACGCGATGTAGAAACGGAGGCGCAAACCCTGCTTGGCGCTGATTTGGTCATTGAAGGCAATGTTCCCATGCCCGACACCCTCAGAAACCGCATGGAGGCTGTTCCGGGGGTGCAGATGGCTCAAATTGATAACTTGCTCACCATGGTGTATTTTCCGCGTACGGAAAGTACCAGGCTGACCATGGTACGCGCATTGGAGGGTGCATATCCCTATTATGGAACCTGGAACAGCATGCCGGAGGATGCCTGGAAAACATACCGTACAGGCGCTAAAACACTGGTTGAACACAGCCTGTTTTTACAATTCGGGTTGCAAACCGGCGACACCGTTCGAATTGGAAAGGCTTCTTTTACCCTCGAAGGCGATTTGCTCGCACGCCCGGGTCGCGCCCGGGTGGGGTCGGATATTGCACCGGTTGCTTTTATTCCCATGGCCTGGCTCGAGGCAACTCAGCTGGTTCAACCCGGAAGCAGGGTTTGGTATCAATATTTTTTCAAATTTCCGGAGGGTACAAACGTCGATGCCTATGTCAAAACACTGGATAAGGCAATCGAATCGGCGCATTTAAATTGGGATACTGTTGCTTCCAACAAAAGAAAAATTGGAAAAGCGTTTGACAATTTTACCACTTTTTTAAACCTGACCGGTTTTGTTGCCTTGTTGCTTGGCTGCATCGGGGTGGCTGGAGCCGTACAACTCTATTTGAAAAGCAAAATGCCCATTGTGGCTATATTGCGCTGCCTGGGCTCAAGCGCTCGAAAGGCATTTTTGGTTTATTTGGTGCAGGTAAGTGTGGTCAGTTTAATCGGTGTAGGCATCGGGGCGGTTTCAGGCGCCCTGATTCAAAAGGTGCTCCCCTGGATGATGCGCGACTTTTTACCCATCGAGAACCTTCATACCGACATTTCTCCAAGTGTAATAGCACAGAACGTTCTGTGGGGTTTGATTCTGGCGATTTTGTTTTCTCTTGTTCCTCTGATGGGCATTTTAAAAACGGCGCCCTTGCGTACCCTCCGGGCCGACTACGCTGATGAACCCAAGGAACATACAGGGACGCTTTGGGTAATTTACAGTCTGATTTTTGTGGTAATGCTGGGCTTTACCCGTTTGTTGGTGGGTAGCTGGTTCCAGTCGGCTTATTTTGCCGGCGGTATTATCCTGGCTATAGCGGTTTTATACGGCCTGGCCTGGGTGCTGACAGTTGCCTTGCGTCGGTACTTTCCCCGCAGCTGGCCCTACGTGTGGCGTCAAGGAATCGCCAATTTGTTTCGTCCTGAAAATCAAACACTTGTTTTGGTAGTGACCATAGGATTGGGCGCTATGTTGCTCTCCACCTTGATGCTAACCCAACAATTCCTGTTGCAGCAGGTGGCATTTACCGGACGCGGAAAGCAAGCAAATATGATTTTATTCGACATCCAAAATTCCGATCGCGATTCGGTGGCTGCAATGGTGCGTGTCCATGAAATGCCTTTGATCCAGCAAGTTTCAGTGGTTACAACCCGGCTGGAAAGCATAGATGGCAGAACCAAAATGCAGGATATGGCCGACAGTACGCGGGCGCTCGAAAAATGGGTTTGGGATCGGGAATACCGGGTTTCTTTCCGCGACACCTTGATTGACACCGAAAAAATTGTGGAAGGCGTCTGGATTGGTCATGCCGAACCCGGCAAGCCGGTTCCGATTTCACTTTCGGAGGAAATAAGCAAGCGCATGAAAGCCAAAATAGGCGCCCGGCTCGTGTTTAACGTGCAAGGCATGCATATGGAAACAGAGGTCAAAAGTATTCGACGGCTGGATTTGACCCGTATGCAAACCAATTTTCCTGTGTTGTTTCCTGCTGGGGTGCTGGAAATGGCGCCGCAATTTCACGTTATCGTTTCTCGGGTTTCCGATGCCAACCAATCCGCAAAGTTTCAGGAAGAATTGGTTCGCAAGTATCCGGGTATTTCAGCCATAGATTTGACTCAAATACTGAAATCTCTGGATGACGTATTGGGAAAACTGGCTTTCGTTATCCGTTTTATGGCCATGTTTAGCATTATTACAGGATTTCTGGTGTTGTTAAGTTCCATTTATCAGGGAAAATATGCCCGAATCCGGGAAAGCATTTTGTTGCGAACCCTGGGTGCAAGTCGCATGCAGATCCGCTGGATTATCGCCATTGAGTACTTTCTTTTGGGAGCATTGGCCTGTATCACGGGGATTGGTTTGTCGCTTGCAGGCGCATGGGCGCTGGCAAAATTCGTTTTTGAACTGCCATTTTCGCCTGATCTTTGGCATTTGGCGGGAACCTTTTTCTCCATTAGCGGACTTACTGTTTTGATTGGTTGGTTGAACAGCCGCGATGTAGTGCGAAAAACTCCGCTGGAGGTACTTCGAGAAGAATCTTAGAAACGGATTTTATGCTTTACGCCGCCAGATTTTGTGCATAATGATTTTTATAAATCATTATAAATCATCGAAATCCATCCTGATTTATCCACAAA
>JAGWYI010000565.1 GCA_018969455.1 Bacteroidota bacterium
TATGAGCGGCTATGAAAATGCAACACTCAATCCGCAGGTACGGCATAACGTTTTTCTGATTTTCCGGGAAGCCTTGAATAATGCGGTCAAATACAGTAAATCGCCCGAAGTTAAAGTCAGGCTCGAATTTCTGGATTCCCAGCTAACACTTGAAGTATCTGACAGCGGGATCGGGTTTGATCCGCAAAGTGTTTCTGCAGGCAATGGTTTGTACACCTTGAAAAAACGCGCGCAAATGCTCAAAGGGCATTTTACATTCGAATCGGCTCCGGGCAAAGGAACCCATCTGTTTTTGCGCATCAAACTGTCGCGTTTGAAGCCAATCGCATAAGTATGCGAGTGAAAGCCCCGCATAACAATGTATTTTCATAAAAAAACACATTTTTGGGCGATTTTCTTGTAGTGCCTTTCGTGCATATCTTTGTAAGGTAATTGTGAACAAACAAGACCCAATTATTCCTTAAAATAAGCCATTTGCCTCAAAAAATAATATTGCTTCAATCCATCCATTAAGCGGCTGATAAACCCTGATCTCCCCGCATAAATCCAGAAAATCAACCATGAGAAGAACGGGTGCGGAAGACGCACTCGTTTTTTTTATTATACAGATTTCTTCATCAGCCAATCTTTTTGTGGATCATCGTCTACCCAAAATATTTCAGAGCCGAATATTTCGAACCCATGCCGTTGATAAAACCGAATGGATCTTGCAGATTTAGTCCATACGCTCAACCAAATCCATTGAAAACCTCCGTTCTGGGCTTCTTTATGGGCTAATTGAAGTAAATGACTTCCCAATCCACTATTTTGTATGCTTTCCAACACATATAAGCGTTCAATTTGAAGACATTTGTAAGGCTCCAGGGTTTCAACCGGACGGTTGAAATTCAATTTCATATAGGCGCACAAAACACCCTTGGAGTACGCAAGCAAAAATGTAGTTTCCGGATTGTTAATTTCAGATGCAATTTGTGCGGTTGAAAACGCTTTTTTGCAATAAACTTCAAATTTGGCCGGATCGTTTTCCGATTCCCAGGCAGTTCGGAATGTGCTTTCCGCAAAGGCACGCACCGTTTCCAGATCTCCTGGCGTGGCAACTCTTACATTAAAAGACATGTTTATGTATTTTCTGCAAATGTAAAAGAGACTTTCCAGACCACAAGGCAGAAAAGTCTCTTTTTAGAAGTAGTCCCGAGTGGAATCGAACCACTATCTGAGGTACCGGAAACCTCCATTCTATCCATTGAACTACGGAACCGACAGAAAAACAACGCTTTGTTTAAAGCGGATGCAAAGATAAGGGAATTATTATAAAATAGGTTCTGATTCCTTGCGAACTTTTAGCAATTCGCCATCGATCCAGTTTTTCGCGGCCTCCAATAAAGCCATTCCATCGCTATGGAAAATCGGTGCGCCGTAATGAACCCGCACCTGAATACGCTTTTCCCCGAATCGCCTGATAAAATGGGCAATAAAATTATCGTTGTCTATCCAGTAATCCGCCGGATTTGCATATTCGATCATCACCGGAAGCACCGGAAAGCCTTCTTTTGCGGCCAAAAGAAAAGATGCCGGACGGAACGGATGGGTCAATGGTGCTGCATGGGTGGTGCCTTCCGGAAACAACAGGATAGGAAAGCCTTTTTTCAGGTAAGTTCCGATATCATCCAGAATCAGTTTGCGGCTCCCGGTATTTTCCCGTTTTAAAAACAGAACGCCCGAAACGCGGGCGCCATACCCTATGACGGGCCAATTGGCAACTTCGGCTTTGGATACAGGAAGGAAAAAAGTATCGCAGGCAAGTACCGCAGGGTCGAGGTAGGAACGATGATTGCAGGCGATAATGCCCGGCAGGAAGGGCAATTCGCCTGTTTTTTGAATATTTACGCCCATTTTAGGTAAAAACCAGCGTGTCACCCTTTGCCGGATCCGGATCGCCCGATGCATGTTGGCGCCCAAAACCCAGGTTTTAAGCAAAACCTCTGTTATGATGAACAACACACAAGCCAAAAAAAACAGCAAACGTGCTATTGCGCGTATTTTTTTTATCATAAATCAAAGTAAGTTTCTCATAGTAATGCCTGGCGTTGCTTCTCATCAGCCTGCACCTGTTCGCGCAAGCACTGCTCAATCCAGCCTTGTGCCTGTTCCAGCAGCATTTGTCCGTCAGAACCCTGCATCAATGGTCCGTAAAACACCCGCACCTGAATGTGCGGTTCGCCGAAGCGCTGCATGGCATGCTCCAGGAAAGCCTGGTCACCCACCCAAAAATCCCGTACATCCGGGAAATGAAAGGCTACCGGCACAATTTTATACCCGTATTTGGCTGCCAGTTTAAAACCGCCGCTTAAAAATGGCAAGGTTTTATCGGGTATTGCACAGGTATCTCCTTCCGGAAACAGTATAACAGGGTAGCCTTCTTCCAGTTTCTCCCGTATCAGGCCAAGCACCCGTGCGCGGTGCTGCGCATCTGCCCGGCGCACATACAAAATGCCGGCCAGGGCAGCGCCTTTCCCGATAACAGGCCAATCGGCAATTTCTGCCTTGGCAACAGGCCAGGCCGGAATTTCGCGCAATAGAATGATGGGATCAAGGTAGCTTCGGTGGTTGCCTACCCACAGAATATTGCCTTCCGGAATGTCGCCAAATCGCTGGATCTGCAATCCCACTCCTTTCAATACACGCCTGGCCCAGCGCCTCCGAATGCGCATACTGCGTTGCAGATCAGCGCCTTGCAGAAGGTTCCGCAAGTAAATTTCCAGTACAATGCGCGTTGTATACACCGCAAAAAACAGGAGTCGCCCGTAAAGTCTAAGGTATTTCACACCTCCAAAGGTATCTTGCGAAGCGCTATTTTTATTGGTTTTTGCCAGAAATCAAATTAAAAGGCTGATGCTTCCGGATGAAAGCATCA
>JAGWYI010000566.1 GCA_018969455.1 Bacteroidota bacterium
ACCCTCAATCATAGTTAAGGTATAATTATCACCACCCCCGCCCAAGAAAACACCCAAGCACAGCCAAAAGAAAACAATAAAAAAAGGGAATTAAACCCAGATTTAAATGGATTTGAAGGATGGACGGATAAAATGGGCGCAAATCCGTCCAACCCTCAGTAAAAAAATTACCACAGATTCGCGCAGATTTGCATTTTACACAGATCGATTTCACTTCAATCAAATCAAAATAATCTGCGCAAATCTGTGGTAAACCTGTGCAAACCTGTGCGAATCTGTGGTAAACCAAACCTATTGACGCACCCGCATCACTTTCTGCGTCACCACACCGCCCGCGGTTTCCAATTGCAACAACAACAGCCCATTGGCCGAAATTCCGGAAAGATCCAACACCTGATTGTGCATGCCTTGCGCCGATTCAGCCGGAGCCTGCAATACCACCTGGCCATTCGCATCGCTCAAACGCAAAGTCGCCGCGCTTTCTTCCGGCAGGTAATACACCACGGTTAACATGTCCCCCACGGGATTCGGTATGGAAGGCAACAACTGCGCAGCAGGCTTGCCCGCTTGTTTAGACAAAAACTGCAAATCAATTTCGGCCTTTTCCATAGTGCCCGTGAAACCCGCCTTTTCAGTAACCGCACTGTTCATATACAATACATCCTTCAGCAGGCAATTTTCCAAAGCCTTGATAATCAAAGTAAAGGCCACTGCTTTTTGCGGGTTTTTTGTGCCGCTCATTGCTTCCGGGAGAATAAGGGCTGCGGTCACATTGCCCGCATCCGTAAATTGCCCGAGCCAGGAGGCCGGTACCAAACCGGGCTCTACAGCCAACACCTGCACTTTGCTCTGATCGTACCCCAAGGTAAACTGGAAGGCTGCCAGATCTTCCAAAACCGGTGTCGTTACATCTACCCGGATGCTCACGCCTGCAGGCAAGCGCATGGAAGGCACTGTAAAATAACGGACTGGCCCGCCCGGCTTGAAGGATTCCGATTTTGAATTCAACAAATTGTCAAATGAGCCGTCGAGGTCGCCGGTTTTAATTGCTACAAAATCGCGTTGCGGGTTGGCATTCAGCAGGTTAATTTTTTCAGGGAATGCCGTGCCCAGCGGTTGAGAAAGGTTCGGAAACGCATAATTGTCGGGCACAAAGCGCCAGGCTTTGTTGTTTGTAAATTTTTTAGATTGCCCGGTAATCACCTGCATCATTTCCAGCACATCCTGATGGTCTACCTTGTTGTCGTGGTTTACATCGGCTGCAATGATCTGGTAAGGGCTGCCCAGTGACTGGGTTTGGCTTTGGAAAGCCGAAGAGAGCAACACATCGAGCGTGTTCACGCCTGCACCTGCGAGGGTATCCAGGCTCGGAATCAGGTCGTAATTGCCAGAAACAGCAGGCGCATCGACAATCTGGTAAATGCCATTGTTGTTGGTAGTGCCTTTCCAGCTGCCCGGATATTGCGGCGCCATGTTGCTTTGCATGTTCACCACCACATTTTTGATGGGTTTTTGGAAAGCCGTGGCGATCTTGCCGCTCACATTCTGGGGCGGGCAAGAACCGGAATTGTCTTGCACCACCACATAGGTTTCGCAATAATCGGCGTTTCCGTAAGCGTCTTGTGCCCAGATCTGCACCTTTTGCGGCCCCAATTCATCGCAAGTAAAGGTCACACTGTGTTGGTCAAACGGAAAACCGGTACCGGCGCCTGATTTGCGAATGGCAATTTTGATCAAATTGGTTGCTGTGCAATTATCGTAGGTGTATTGCAAAAAATCGGTATCCCACAAAGTGATCATCCCGGTTTGCATAATATTGACGCTCAAGCCGTTTTTGCACACTACCGTAGGCGCTTTGCAATCTTTTACAATGAATTCGTATTTGCAAATTGCATCCGCTGCGCAATTGTCACTGGCAATCCATTCGATTTTATGTGTCCCGTAGGGCAAGCCAAAACCGGTAGGAAACTTGATTTTGCCCTTTAGGGTGTCGGCAGTTACGGTTGTTTCAATCGGCCAAGCCGTTGGGTCGCTGCTGCTGATGTAGGTTTCCATGGTTCCATTACTGTCCATGTCGAGGTACAGGCGGTAGGAAAGTTTGATATCAGCTTTGGAGCACAGGTCGGTCACCTTCACGTTCAAATCCACCGGACCTTCGCACCGGTCGATGTAGTTGTTGTTGTATTGCGCCGGGTCGTTGCCGGTATAGTCGCAAAACAGCACCGCACTGCTCGGACAATTCAAAAACACGGGCGGCACATTGTCTACCACCTTTATGATTTGGGTGTAGGTCAAATAACCGTGGTTAACGGCATTCGCCACCACTGTAGGGCCCACATCGGTGCTGCTTGGGTTGAGAATGGCATAAGGATTGTTCCAATTCTTGTTGTAATCGCACCAGTAGGCGAGGGTCCATTTACGGAGCACTTTAAAACAGGTTTTGGCATTGTTGGTGTAAAACACCTGATCTTTTACCGATACTCCCACATTGAAATTACAATAGTTGTTTTGGGTAATTTGCGGCCAAACCGTATCTGCCGTTACCCCGCAACCATAAATGGTTTTGTCGTCGGGAAATTTGACGGTGTAATAGTTTTGGGAAAATGTCGAAACCTGAAGGGAAAGCGCCAGGGCGCAGAGTAAAAATGTACGCATAAGTTTTCGGTTTTAAGACCGTAAAAATAGCAGCTTAAAAACCGCAAACACGCGTTAAAAATGACGGCTAAAAGACGTTTCAGGGCATAACGCGGTTTTTTGGGACAAATGTTTCTTTTTTATTTAATATAAAAATTAAATTTAAATTTTAAAATATTTATTTTAAATAAATTAAATATATAAAAATAATTCTTCCCAAAAAGGGCTGGTACAAAAATACCAATGCCTGGAAAAGCATTGGCACGTCTGATTAAG
>JAGWYI010000567.1 GCA_018969455.1 Bacteroidota bacterium
ATGACGGCATTAGCCGTTGTCTGACCGGAAAGAATCAAGCCATTATTGGTCGACCACTGAAAAGAAATGCCGCCGGTAGGGGTTGATGCACTGCCATTGAGCGTGAGCGAGGTGTTCTGACAGGTCAGGATGCCGGGATTGGCAATAATAGCCGTTGGCGGGGTTAGATTGGAATTGACCGTCACATTATCCGATTTGGTGCATCCATTGCTGGTATTGGTTACCACCAGCGTATAAGTCCCCGCGGTGGATACAATGGGATTGAGGGTAGTTGCACCAGCGGAGATGGCACCCGATCCGGAGCTTGTCCACAAATAGGTAAAATTCGGACCGGAAGAAGAGCCGCTTCCATCGAGGGTGATGTTGTTGATCACACAGGTAAAGGTTTGGTCGGGGCCGGCGTTGGCAATTGGCGGTACTACATCGGCGGCCACTACCACCTGATCAGATGCCGTACAACCGTTGGCACTGTTGCTTACCACAATGGTGTAGGTTCCCGCAGCGCTGATGGTAGGTGTGGTGGTGGTTCCACCGCTTACGATGGTTCCGGGATTGGCAGACCAGTTGTATGAAATTCCTGCGCCACTGCTGGAATTGGTTCCATCGAGCACCAATGTGGGTTTAGAGCAGGAAATACCCCCATTTGCTGCCGCATCGGCGATAGGAGGAGTAAAATTGCCTACCACGGTAGCGGTTGTGGTTTTAATGCAACCACCTGCGTCTGTAATTGTTACCGTGTAGGTTCCAACAGCCAGATTTTGAAGGTCCTGGGTTACAGCCCCGGTGCTCCACTTATAGGTGTATCCAGGGGTGCCGCCGGAAACAGAAAGGTCTATCGCGCCGCCCTGTGGGTTGCTGCAATTAGGACCCGTTATCGCTGAAATAACAGGGCTTATGGCGGTTGGAGTAGGCACCGTAAAGGTTTGGGTAGCCTGGCATCCGAAAAAGTCGGTAACTGTGGCAGTGTATACGCCACCCAGAATATTTACCGGGTCGGCTACGTTCCCGATGTTGCTCGGGCCGCTCCAGGTATAATTGTAAGGTCCTTGGCCACTAACCACCGAGGTATTGATGGATCCGTTGTTTTGTCCAAAACAACTGGCGCCAACGGTGGTTCCTGTCATGCTCAATGAAGAGTTGATCACCAACAAAGCGCCTTGCCCAGTTCCCTTACATCCAAGAGAGTCGTAAACAGCCGCGATGGTATACAATCCAGGCTGATTGATGGTAAATGAAAATGGATTTTCCGTAATGTTTTCAATTGGAGGTTGTGGATCGCCGTTGAGCAGGTATTCCAGAATAAAGGGGCCGGTTCCGGTAAATTTAACCTTGATGGTACCTTCTTGTCCCGGACAAAGTTGGGGCGCTGGCGGTTGCAACTGCCCTACAGGCGGTGTACGTACAATGATGCGCGCCGTTTGAACAATGGTTTTCCCGCATCCGTCTGTAACTGTCACTTTATAGTTGCTCGAAACCGATGCGTAAGGCGAAATGGTTTGTTCATTGGATCCGGTAGACCATTGATAGGTAAAAGGAGGAACGCCCGTGAGGGGTGTAACACCTACCACACCCACCCCCGGGCCACAAATTACGGTGGTGTCAGGAACCGCTGTGAGCGTAGGCAAGTCTTTGATAATCAAAATCTCCTGTGGCATGGAGCAAGAACAGGGATTGTTGAGGGTAATGATGATGGTTTCATCGCCTTCAATCAATAAATCATTGGTGATGTTTACCGTTAGGGTCAATTTGTCCTGACCGGCTGGTATAACGGCAACCCCGGGAATTCCCGTGTAGTCAATACCGTTTTTCGCAGTACCGCTTATGGTGTAAGGTACAACCAGGGGGGTACTGAGGTTGCCGCCAATTCGGTCAAACACAATTTGAACTGTTCCGCAGCCTTCGTACACTTCCGTTGCATCGGGATCGCCGTTAACCACAAAATCCACTGAAGCATTGCCTCCGGCATCAAAAGAGCCCGATTTGAGGAACACGCCCGAATCAAATACGCCATCTCCAACGTCCCCGATTTTCAGTTTGATGTGGTAGGTTTGACATGGAATAACATTGGCAACTGCCGTGAGTTTCCGGGTATAACCATCAAATTGCAGTTCATTAACCGAAGGCAAAAAAGAGGCGTTTTGACCGCACAACTGGCCGCTTGGACCGGTGTTGTTGATGTAGAATCCGGTGTTTACCAGGTGATTAACTGAATTGATGGCAACGGGCGTTCCGCCGGGAAGTACCGCCAGGTTTTGGGTACCTGCGATGCCCGGGCCGGAAATAAAGAATCCGAATACATCGTTGAACTGAGAATTCACATACTCACAGTATTCTTCAGAGCCAAAAACAAAATCGAAAGTTAAAGGGGTTTGGGTAGGGCTAAAATCGAATTCCACACTGGCCCTGTCAAAAATGTTGCCATTCGTAAGGGTACCCAGGTCACCGTCGGGGGTGGAAACACCATAACCCGCACTGGCACTGTCGGAATCGTTGGGCCCAACCACTACAGATACATCGCCGGTAGCCATTACCATGCCGGTAGCAAAACCAACATTGGTCAAGCCATTGGAGAAGGTCCCGATTTGGCCGCCTTGCCCCTGAAACTCAACATTGGTTACATCAAAACAGTTACCGCCAATCAAAACTTCTTTTACCAAATCCTCTGCCGATTGCCCCCCGGAAACTGAAATTGTTTCCATTTCCTGCACCAATTCCTTGAGCTTTTTCTTGGCGCAAGTTTGACATATCAGGGATAAATAATGTCCTGGCGGATTTTCAGGATTCCAGTTGCAGGCATAACTCAAGGTAAATACCAGGCTTTTTGCATGCGGAATAAACTTGATTTGATGTAAAACAGAATCGTAGGCCAGCACCTGAGCGGAAGTATCGCTTGTAGAGATGTCCGG
>JAGWYI010000568.1 GCA_018969455.1 Bacteroidota bacterium
GGCTTTGCCGATACCTACCTGGTTGAACACAGGGTCAACGATGGTCAGGTCGATCCGGGTATTGCTGCCGTCGATGAGGTCGTAGTAAGCCACACCGCCACCGATGGTGTATTCTGATGTATTCGGGCTAACAATCACACCGAGTACTTCATTTTTACCGGGTACATGAACCAATCCACCGGCATCGGCATCTTGGTGTACAGAGCGGGTATTATCAAAGAAGAATTCACCGCCAAATGGGCCTTCATTGTTGCCAACGCCGTATAGGCTGGTGCGGTTGATGCCTGGGATTTTGCCGTTTGATTCGAGACGCCAGATGCCGTTTTCATCGTAAGCAACCAGGATATCGCCACCTGTTGCAGCAGAGATCGGATTGCCTGTTGTCGTTGTTGGACGGAACTGGCGGTAACCGAACTGGTGACCGGTGCGGTCCATCAAACCGATGATCATCAAACCATCTTGCGTAATTTCGATGTCGGATACCATAGCCTGGCCACGGCAACGGAACTCAGAACCTGTTAAACCGCCACCTACAATTTCGAAATTGCCATTGGTGATGATGGTATTCGGTTCGCCGGCGCCGGTATTAGCCACCAGATTGCGTTCGGAGTAGGTGTCTACCCAGGTTTCCCATTCTTTACACTGTGCCATATTGGCATTTACGTTTCCAATGATGTCGCCGTGGTTGTAATCGCTACCCGTAAGGTCGAAGTTGAGCACTTGTTTCCACAATCCGCTTGCTACATCATATTCATGGACGCTGGCGGTGAGGTCGGAACCCGAACCATTGTTTTCGCCGGTACAAACACCCCCAACATATACTTTGCCTTTATACACTTTTAATCCGAGTGGACGGAACACCCCATTGCTGCAATTTGGTGCGGATGTAATTGGAATTTCAACTGAAGTAGGCGTTGTCTGTATGTTTTTGATTTGCACCAGGTTACGCGTATTCAGGTTCACCGTCCACAAGGTTTTATAATCACTTGAGATATCAATGTCACCCAAACCGGCCTTGCCAATTTTGCCGAACACATCGGCATCCATGCTTGGCGTTGATTTGGTAGAAAGATCCGGGCGAGTTACAGAACCTACATTCGGCACTTCGTACAACGGAGTCACAACCGGGGTAGCACCCACATATTCAATTCGGTAAATACCACCCAAGCCGAGGTCGCCCAAACCAACATGTCGCTTCAAGAAAGAAGAGGCGTACAAGTATTTGTGTGTACGATCCCATGCCAGTCCGTAAATGGATCCAACCTGGTCGTTGGCTGGTACCTGATTGAAGATGTCATTTGGATTTACAGCATCATAAGGGAATAGCCCTACAGCGGTATTCGTAACCAAGTCAGCCTGACCCTGTGTGAAGGAGGTGTAAGCAACATTGGGTTTATCCTGGCAATAATCTTCCGGATTGTAGAAACCAACGCTGATGCCACAATTAGCCTGATCGATGAATTGAACGGAAGTACCGTTGGCAGGGCCATGGAAGGATGGCACCAGATAGCTTTGGGTTGGCACAAACTCGATCCGGTAAGGATAGTTGTTCAAGCCGTTGAACAGGAAGTATCCGTCGAGGCCCGTCAGAACAGAATCAACCGGATTTTCATTACCGCATTCGTACAGGAATACCTTGATGTTGGCAAGCCCCTGTTCATCAATGCCCATCGCTCCATTCGTATTGTAATCATTGAAGGCTATGCCGCCCAAGTTTCCGCCTACGGTGACTGAAGTAATTGCCACACAACCGTTTGCATCGGTAATGGTGATGCTGTAAGTTCCAGCCGCTACATTTTGGATGGTAAATGGCTCGGAGGCCGCATTTCCACTGCCTGTTGTTACTGCATTAGCCCAGTTATACTTGAATGGCCCTGCGCCGTTGTCAACCTTGACAGAGATGGCGCCGTTTGTGCCGCTGCAAGAGATGCCTGTGCTGGTTGCTGTTGCATTTAACAAACTGAGGTGTGTAATGATCGTAGTTACCGAACCGGAACATCCATCGGCGCCCGTTACGGTAATCGAGTAGGTGCCTGCTGCAAGATTTTTGATTTCAAACGGCTCGGTAGTAGCCTGGCCATTTCCTGATTGACCATTTGTGTTGGTCCAGTTATACGTAAATCCAGCCACACCATTGAGTACGTCAATAATAATCTTGCCATCTTGGCCGCCACACAGGGTAGCACAAACAGGCAGTGCCGTTAACATCATTCCGGATGGTTGATCTACGGTTACATTGGTAACAGCAGTACAGCCTTTGTTGTCGGTGATGGTTATGGTATAGTTTCCAGAAGTGAGGCCCATGATCAGAATCGGATCATCGGAGCTTGGACCTCCATCATCTACAGATCCATTGGTGTTGTTCACCCAACTGAAGGTATAAGGCGCGGTTCCACCATTCACATCGACCAAAATTTTGCCATTTGCCTGGCCACAACCAGGTGCACAAAGTTGTGTGCCCGTTGCAGTGAGGTGGCAGTCATTCGGGTTGTTACAAGTAACTGTTGCACACACTGTTGCCGTGCAATTATGGCTATCGGTAACCGTTACACAGAAAGTACCCTGGGCAACATTAACCAGATTTTGTGTTGTTGCTCCATTCGACCAGAGGAAAGTATACCCTGGTGTTCCGCCGCTTACTGTCAGAACGATCTTGCCATTGTTTGTACCGCAATCCGGACTTGTAACCACAAGGGTAGGCGTCATCGGATTCGGTTGCGTTACAGTTGCACAAATACTTGAAGTACAACCATTTGCGCTAGTAACAGTTACGCAGTAAGTACCTGCTTTCACATTGGTCAAATCCTGTACCGTTGCGCCATTAGACCACAGGTAAGTAAATGGAGCCGTTCCATTGGTGATGTTCAGATCCACACTGCCATTTGAACCGCCATTGCAAGTAAC
>JAGWYI010000569.1 GCA_018969455.1 Bacteroidota bacterium
ATTCAGAACAGGATAATCCGTATGATATCACGGAACCCAAAAAAACTAAACCTCAATTATTTAGTCAAAGACCTTCAATGCATGTATAATATAACTCCTATTGACCCCTAAAAAATATTCATAATCCTTACATGCCCTACAAAGTTACAAAAATAAAACAACTTTCAAAATTAATTTTTGTTAATTTTTCAACTTGTTTTGTTCTCTATAGTAAGGCTTTCTGGAGATATCTTCATCATTCCAGAACGTCTTTTCAGTCTCCATTGTTAAAAACAATATTTTCCCGTGGTTTGTGGATGAATACGTGGCAGGCCACACTTCTAAGCGCTGCGTGCTTTGGGCCAAGACTGCGTCCCACCTTGGCCAGCTCGCGCTGGGTTACACCCAGTGTGCCAGCTCGCGCTGGGTTACACCCAGTGTGCCTGCTCGCACCGGGTTGCACCCGGCGCGCTCACAACCCCACAATCGTTTCTTTCAGTTTTTCCAACAGCGCCACATAAATTGCCACCCCTTCCTCTATTTCCGCCACATAGATAAACTCATCTGCCGAATGGCTGCGCGCACTATCGCCAGGACCCATTTTCAGCGCCGGAAATTTCATTTGTGCTTTATCCGAAGTAGTAGGGGAGCCGTAATACGTGCGCCCAAGCGCCAAACCCGCCTGCACCAAAGGATGCTCCAGCGGTATAATGGAAGAGCGCATTACCATGCCTTGCGGTTTCAATTCACTTTGCAAATTGCGCTGCATTTCTTCCAGAATTTCTTCCAGGGTATAAAATTCATTTACCCGCACATCAATCAAAAAATCGCAACGGTCTGGCACCACATTGTGCTCAGAACCCGCATGGATCGCCGTTACCGACATTTTTACCGGACCCAGAAACTCAGAAACCAACGGAAATTGCTTGTTGCGAATCCAGTTGATATCATCCATCGCCTTATACAAAGCACTTTCACCTTCCTCCCGGGCGGCGTGACCCGCCTTGCCACGGGCTACTGCGTCTATCACGATCAGGCCTTTTTCGGCAATGGCCATTTGCATCTGCGTCGGTTCACCCACAATGCCAAAATCTACCCGGTCCAAAATGGGAATCACCATTTCCACCCCTTCCTCACCCGGAATTTCCTCTTCCGCGCTGGCGCAATAAATCAGGTTAAACGGCAAATCAGTTTCGTCAAAAAAATATAAAAAAGTAGCCAACAGGCCTGTCAACGCACCACCCGCATCATTGCTACCCAGGCCATATAACTTCCCGTCTATGATTTCCGGTAAAAAAGGGTCGCGGGTATAACCCTTGTTAGGCCGCACGGTATCATGGTGCGAATTGAGCAAAATAGTAGGCTTGCTTACATCATAATGCCGGTTTTTAGCCCAAATATTGTGCAACAAACGATTGGTTTCTACACCGCGTTCCTGCATAAAAGCCTCGATAATCAGGGCAGTGGGCAATTCTTCTTTGCTGAAAGAGGGGGTTGCAATCAGTTTTTGAAGCAGTCCGAGAGCGTCGGCGGCCAGGGATTTTATTCGGTCGTTCATTCCTTTGGTTTTATAAATGTAAAGATCCTGCTTATACGCTCAGAAACGGGTAGCATAACAGGATAGCGCCTGCAAAGAACGGAAGAAATATAATGGACGATTCCAAAACAAAATTAAATTTTAAAGAAATGGCAGGCGTGCGCCAGGTTCTACCTGGCGCACCCATCCCCCGGTTCTACCCGAAACCCCCTAAAACCGAACCTCCACCGTCAAATACCCCGCCCGACCATCCGAAGGTATAATCCCGGGCCCCGGATACGACTCCGCACGCCGCGTAAAATACCGCCGATCCAACACATTGTTACAACTCAATTCCAAACTCAAAAAACGCCAGCGATAACTGCACGACACATCCGCTACCGCATACGCCGGAATAATCCCGTTCACCGCCGAAGCCGTACGCCGTGCATTGGTCGCATCGGTAAATTGCTCGGAGGTGTACGCCCAATTTGCGCTTGCCCGAAAAGGCCCCCGCGCAAAACTCAAACCCACCCGCAAGGTAAGCGGCGCCACAAACTCCACCCGACGGTTGCGAATGCTGGGTTCATCCGTGTGGATATACCGCGCATCAATAAATGCCGTGTTCACAAACAACGCCAAACGCGTCGCCGTGTCTTTAGGTGCCATAAAATGCCAAAAATTAGCCTCGGCAAAGGCTTCAACCCCCATGTTCCGCGCATCAGATATATTCGTGCGCAAGCGATAATCATTGTACAAGGGCGGCTGATCGGCTTTGAGCAACAAGCCAATCCGATCGTGGTAGGCTAAATAAAACGCTGTAATATCGGCATAAAACCACTTGCTACTCCGGGTTCGTACACCCAAATCGGCCGTATAACCCCGCTCATCGTGTATATTCGGGTCCACCTTGCCATTCGGATTCTCGATCCGCAAATCGGTAAAATTGATGGCCCGATAATTTTGCGAAAAATTGCCATATACTTCCAGCGCAGCGCCGGGTTTATAACTCAATCCCATGCCCATCAACACAAAAGAACGCTTTTTTGACAGCGATTCTGTATAGCGGGTCTCCGAAATCAAATTGCCTGCAAAATCAAAAATCCGCTGCTGGTAATAGCCGCGTGCATAGGTTCGGATGTTTTCAAAACGAATGCCCGGCGTTACCGTAAACTTCGAACTCAGCCAAAATATATTTTCTGCAAATACCGCATTGTTGTAATTCGGAAACACATAATCAGAGCGTTCCACCTTGTCGGGATGCAAAAAAGCAAAGTTGGCATCGCTGCCCGCATCTGCCTCACCCTGGCGCGCGGTCGAACGCCCCCGGTACACGCGCGTGCCCAACACCAGGGTGTTTTCATGCCCCCTCCAGGCATAACGGTGCAAAAGCCGCGTTTCGTTGCC
>JAGWYI010000570.1 GCA_018969455.1 Bacteroidota bacterium
CCCCTGGGCGAACTCGTTGATCCCATGGAAATCAACTTTATGAGTTATTTCCCCGATTGTGGCACCAAGTATGTCTTTACAGCCAACCAACAAAGCATTATTTTGCAGGATTTGGCATCAAACTCCCGCAATTACCTCGACAATACCTTTGTACCAACGGCTACGGACATCAGTACGCCCGATGATCTGCTGGTTTCGCCTGCAGCCGCATCGACAACGCCTTACTTCGACCAGGTTATGCTGCAATGGAAATCGGTAGCCGGCGCCAAATACTATCTCCTGGAAGTAGACCTGTCTTCCAATTTCAATACACCCATCCTGCAATCTTACGTGTTAACTGATACTTTCAAACTCATTACCGGGCTCTCGGCCAATAAGTTGTATCAATGGCGCGTTCGCCCTTTTAATGAATATGTAACCTGCGCCAGCCCAAAACAGCGTTCTTTCCGTACCTCCACTGTTTCCGCTACCCGTGAACTGGAAGGCGTGGATGCTTGGCAACTCTCTCCTAATCCCCTAGAGAAAGGACAATCGGTGCTTCTTGCGCTCCAAAGCAGCAAAAACCTGGAACTTAATATCCAAATGTTGGATGCTGCCGGTCGACTGGTTTACCAACAAAACGGCATTAATGTGGCTCAGGGCGAAAACTCCATCTCTCTGCCTACTGCCGGATTGAGCAGCGGCATTTATTTCGTGCGTTTGATGGATGAAAACGGACAGGGCGTTCGCCGCCTGAGCATCCGGTAAGCCCTTGCATTTTATGCTTTGCACTGCTTGATTTTGCATATGGCTACTTTAAGTCTAAGATAATCAGCGTTTTGTATAGTAACGTAGATGGTCATTTGAATTAAGGAATAATACACTCCGCCTTTGTACGCAGTACAAAGGCGGAGTGCTTTTTAGAGGGGGTTAATCGGATTTCAGATACTAAAACCAGGCGCCTGCGTTGCTTTTCTTATTTTTTCAGTGCGTAAGCCAACGCGATCCAGCCTGCAATGAAGCATACGCCGCCCAAAGGCGTAATGGGGCCTGCCCAGCTTACCGAAAATGGAATCAAACTACGCAACGCAAGGAGGTAAATGGACCCTGAAAAACAAATAATTCCAGTCAGCCAGAGCCATTTTACGGTATTCAAGGCGCGCACCGCCGGAAATTGCTGCTGGGCCAATCCCAAAAAAGCCAAAGCTAAAACATGAAAAAACTGGTAGTAAATACCTGTTTCATATACCGATATGGCCTCTTCACCCACCATTTTTTTGAATTGATGCGCTCCCAGGGCGCCCATCGCTACGGTAAGGGCTCCCAAAATTCCGGTCAGGCGAAAAGTTTGTAATGCAGCATTTTTCATTTTAAAAAGGATAAATGGTAAATTTATACCAGAATTCACAAGGTTTTTCAGATAAATCAGGGTTTATTTTTCTGATTTACAGTGGTTTATAAAGAATGTTCTGCCCAAAGCATGGCAGCGTGAATTATACATGTCCTCGCAAATATACACAACCGATGTTATTTCAACAGAACCGTTTCGGGGTAAAAATACTTATCTCAGGTACAGTCACCCTCCTGCTTTTCTTCAGTATTTACCTTTTTTCAGGGGCTTCGGATGCCAATTTAAGCACATTTCTACCAGAATCGATGGCTTTGGCCATTGAAGCGAAGACACCCGATCTTTTTTTGCAGGCCAATGCCGATCGAGGTGGCATTTACTTCGAAAATTTGAAGAAAAACGACTGGATGCAAGCCGCAGTGAGCGACCTCAATCACTTGTTCACGTTGTGCAGCGCCATACCCGGATTAAACGCGCAATTAAAAAAAGCAGCGCTTACACTTTCTTTTTCAACCGGATTCGACGCTACTCTGGCGGGCGTTTGGTGTCTGAAATTGGATCAAACGCCCAATCTTTCCTCTTTTTTAAAATTCAATAAATGGACAAAGTTCAAGGGATACACCTTGTATAATTGTTCGGCAGGGTCGGCGCAGCCGCTGGTGCTGGCCCGCATTGGCCGATTTTTCTTTTGTTCTCGCAAGGCTTCCTTGATTGAAGAGATCATTGGCCGATACGATTCGGGGCAAAAACCTACAATTCCTCAAAAATGGAGGCAGCAAATTGGGAATGAGGTGGCCTGGCGTATGCTCATTCATACGGAAATTGAGGATGAAGAAGAAAATACGAACCTGGCAGCCTTGGCGTTTCCTTCCTGGGTTGTTTTTGAATTTCGGAAGGATAGATTGCGTTGGGAAACAGAATCCAATGCGTTTGATGAAACCGTGGAGCCCGATTGGCTTTCGGTGCTCCCAAATAACCTTACGGGGTTTGCGGTGTTTAAAATGCCGGAAAAGAAAAATAATGATATATTTTATCAATATATAAAGCCATGGGCTGCAAAAAATTTTGGAGTTTTTGATTTGGCTGGCCAAAGGATTTTGCTCATCCCGGTAGCCCAGGCGCCGGCCTTGGAAGTTTGCCTGATGCGCTATGCAGAAAAAAATGGCGCCATACAGGAAGGAACTTACCAGATGTTCCGGGAATTTTCATTTATGGAACCCGGTTTGACCCAAGCATTGCTTCCGGAGCAATGGAAGGGGTATAAAACACCGGTTGTAGCCTTGCTGGATGGTTTTGTTTTAATTGCGGAAGAACGAAGCATTTTAGAAATTTGCTTGGATAAGTATATTGTTAACCAAACACTTGCGTCAAATGAGTCCTTTTTGCAGTTGCGTTCGCACGCACATGGTCGCATGGGTATGTACCTGGCCGCTCATTCCGGGCCAGAAGAAGACAGGAGTATTTGGGGGAAAATAATGGATTATCATTCCCGATTTTACTTTTCCCTGGATGCCTCGGGAAGCAGGAGCGGAGCGATTCTAGTGCATGCAGGAGCTCAT
>JAGWYI010000571.1 GCA_018969455.1 Bacteroidota bacterium
ACCCGTTGGCTGTCAACAGTTTTCCCATACAAGGTTATTCCCTGGCGCTTGATTTCCCGCGCACCCGCACGGTGCTTTCCTTAGTTCCCGCACTCGACGCCATCGTATGGAAGTACGGCGGCAAAATATACCTCACCAAAGACGCTGCATCCGGGCCCAAAATGGGTCGGATCAATGCCTCCACCTTACGCGAACCCAAATTCTGGTCTTATTTAAAAGGCCGCATAACCTTATGAATCCATCTATTGTAAGTTGGCGCACCCTGTTTTTTTTGCTCCCATTGGGGTATATAGCGGCCTTTGCGCCCTTTGGCATCAATGATTCTGATGGCGGTTTTCTGACCGGCCTGGCCTGGCAACTGAAACAGGGCAAAACCTTGTATTCAGACGTGGCCTATGTGCGCCCGCCGCTTTCGGTGTGGATGCGGTATGTCAGCCTGTCCATTTTCCCCGTGAACGGCGCTGTTTTTTATGAGCGCGCCCTGTTTTATCTTCAAATAGCCTTGTACAGCTTTCTGGCGGCCGATATACTGGCAGAAAGACAACAGCGCTGGCATGCGGCCTGTTTGGGTTTTGTGGTTTCGGTGCATTGTTATCCGGCGGCCAGCTGGCACACGGTGGATGGCATCCTGTGGGCGGTTTGGGCATTCTGGCTGCTGTTTAAAGCGGGCGGCCGGGCAAAACCGGCGCTTTATTTGTTGCTCGGCGGAATCACTGTGGTTGCATCGGCGCTGTGCAAACAATCATTTTACCCCTTGTTGCTGCTGTGGCCGGTGGCCCTCTGTTTGCGTTATCCGCGCAAGGAATGGGTTTACGGCTTCGCGGGCATGATGATTGCTACTGCTTTGTTTTTCGGCTATTTGTTCCGCGCCGCACTTGTGACGGCTTATTTTCACTACACCAGTGGGGCCACCGGGACCGATCAGGCGCTGCAACACGGATTGTATGATTTTTTTGATATAAATCCGTATTTCCTGGGATTTTTTGCCGTATTATGGCTTTTATATGCCCTCCTAATGCCCCGCAAACCCAAGCCGGAATTGTGGCTGAACGGCATTGTAGCCCTGGGCATGCTTGCGATTCCGGCGACATACGCGTTTGCAATCTGGAAAAACCAGACATTTACCCTGCCATTTGCGCAAAGCCGCCTGTTGTTTGATGTTGCGATGGGATGGGCGATCTGGCAATTCTGGAAAGGGCGTTTGGGGCGGACGGGTTTTTTGGTCTGGCTATCCTTTTTGGGCATATCCTGGTGTGCGGCGATGAGTTGGGGGTACAATTTACCCATTTTGTTTGCCACACCCTGGATTTGCGCTTGTCGGGAGATGCTGAACCGCAATTTCGAGCAGTTGATGCACTGGAAGGGTGGGAAAATCCTGTATTTTGTTGTCGTGACGGCCGTGTTTGTTTCAGGATACCGGTTTGTGTATCAGGAGGGGCCACGCGACGCGCTTCAGGCACATTTGGGCGCAATTTATCCGCAGTTGAACGGCATATACACGACAAGCGGGCATGCGGCGGAATATCAGGAACTCCGGGACTTGTATGCGCGTTTTGGATCGAAGTGCAAAACCTTGCCGAGTTTCACGTATGCGAGTTACCTGAACGGGACAAAACCGCCCCTTCCGCTCGATTGGGTTGCAGAACGGGAGTCGGGCAAAGATAACCCATTGGTGTACAATGCTTTGGATCAAAAAGGTTTGAAGTTTTTCGTACGCAAAAGCAGTGTCGAAAGGGCCAAAGCAGACCCTGAATTAAAATTCACCGCCATGGTTTTGGAAAAAGGCAATATCATTGCGGAAACCGCGCATTTTTTGGTGCTTGAAACGAGTCATGAATAATACAACGATTCATCCTGAAACCCTGAATATACCTGAAAACCCGGCACGCACGCTGGTTTTATTTGATTTTGACGGAACCGTATCGCATGCGGATTCGCTGCGGCGTTTTTTGTCGTGCAATGTGGGTTATTTGAAAGTATTGGCCGGATTACCCGTGGTGCTTTTGCGCTTTTTATATGTGCTGGTTTTTAACAAATGGGGCAACGGGGTAGCCAAGCAACATTTGATGTCTACCTATTTTGCCGGACGCACCCGGGCAGAAATGGAGGAGATGGGCAAGGCATTTATTCCGGGACAGCCCGATTCCCTGCTGAACAACCAGGTATTGGGCTGGTTGCGTGCCTATCGCCAGGCCGGTTGCACCGTTTCGGTGGTCTCTGCCTCCTTTGATGTGTGGCTGTCGGCATTTACGGCAGCCGAAAATATTCAATTGATTTGCACCCGTTTGGAGTTCAAAAACGAGCGATTTACGGGTCGGTATGCCACCTTGAATTGCAACTACGAAGAAAAAGCACATCGGGTACAAGCGCAGTTTGATTTGAATCAATATGATCGGATTATTGCCTACGGCAACTCCAGCGGCGACCATGCCATGTTCGGGTTGGCGACCGAGGCCTGGAAAAGCAACAACAAAGGTGTATTTGAAAGGTATAAATAATTGATTTTCAATTAAATTAAATAAACAATTCGTTAAGGCTGGCATTAAATTCACATTTAACAGCGGTTTTTAATCAGAAAGCCTCAATTTTGCCTGAAAAAGCATTTGATTATGAAAAAACTATATTTGATTATGTTTGCCATTTGCGCGCTTGCTACGGCGGGTTCTGCGCAACAGGAAGAGCAGGGCAAGAAAGCCGTGGGTTATCCGGCGCCACCCCAGCAAAATCTCAAAGTGCCACCCGCCCGTCAGAAATCCACCGACGACAAGGCGGCTCCGGCTGTTTATCTGAGTTTGCAGTTGAACAAATTGAAAGACGCTTACGCCCAGGGCGATTTGAGCAACCTGGTCGCTACAGAACA
>JAGWYI010000572.1 GCA_018969455.1 Bacteroidota bacterium
GGGTTATCAAAATCGCCTTTTGCCTCAATGGCTTTTATTTTCTGCAAAATATGGGGCGGCATTTGAGGACCCAACACCTGCTCGGCGTACTCCCCATATTTCGGACAACTTGCCATCATGTTGCTGACAATTAATCCTTTCAAATTTTGCTGGTATTTCAAGGCGTATTGCATGGCCAATATCCCACCCCAGGAATGCCCCAACAAGAAAAAATTGGTACTGTCTAAACCCAAAGCCTTCCGAACCTGCTCTACCTCTTCTACAAAGCGAGTTAAATCCCACAAAGAAGTATCCCGGGGTTGATCCGAATACGCCGATCCAAGTTGATCATAGTAAATAAACTCAATGCCCTCTCGGGGCAAAAAACTTTCAAAACACTCGAAATATTCATGCGTACACGCGGGCCCGCCATGCAACAAAAGCACCCTGATTGTCGGATTATTGCCCATTCGTTTCGTCCAAACCTTAAAATTCCCCTTGGGTGTTCCAATGGATATCTGCCGAATGCCGCCACTTTGAATGCCCGTGTCTGCCTGCATAAAATATGTTTGACAATCGGAGTTCACTTCAGGGGCATTTGGGCGTGAACAAGCAGAAAACAATCCCCAAAAACCGCAAAAAAACAGCAACCTGGCTGTACCTGAATAGAAAGACTGTTGTGTCATTAACCTTAAAAATTGAAGTGGATGAAAGATCCACCATGGACGTATTAGAATAGCCAATTGTCTGCTTCCGGAAAAAGCCGGCTTTGCCTTACCCACTTCACAGCACTTTCCCGCTAAATCGGGATTTATACCGGGATTCGCCGGATTTTGTGGATAAATCAGGATGGATTTCGCTGATTTATAATGATTTATAAAGATCCTTGTGCACAAAATCTGGCAGCGTAAAGGATAAAACAATTTCTAAATTTTTGTTAATGTTTTGCTCTTTTCAAGCAAGAGGCTGGAATCAGACTTGACAAAAGTAATAAATTTGCGGAGTTCTATGGGCCTTGTCAACAACATACAAATTAAAACACCTGAATGGTTGCCCCCTTACATCAGCAAACTGGGTTGGGTATTTTTGCTTTGTTTTGCCTTTTGCGGCATACCCCAAGCAGGATCAACTGTTGTTTCCAAGCCCCTTCCCCTACTAGAGCAAACCCATTCCAACGAAGACGCCCAGGTTTTTATCGCGCTGGCAACAGAAGACGATGATTCGTCTAATGATTTGTTTGATGAGGATTCGGATGACGACGACGATTCAAGTTCCCTTGATTCTGCGGAGGATGCCTCCGATGCTGTTGATTTTTCCTTTATTAAACGCCTGCAACTCCCCTCATGCGCCCTGACGCTGGCGAATTGCAGCCTTCCCCTATACATTTTATATTGCAATTGGAAGTATCATCTGGTGGCCTGAACAATGCTTCCCGACCGCCTTCTTGATTTTTCTGGGCTACCCTACTCAGGATAAAAGCCCGGCATTACTTACCTTCTTGCAATAAAAAATATGTCTGAAAATAATAAATCCATTCCGCAGGATGGCCTGGCCGGCCTGCAACAAAACCTGGCATCTGACGGCCTCGCAGGTTTCCTTGTATTTTTGCTTGCCCTGCCTTTGAGTATGGGTATTGCACAGGCCAGTGATTTTCCACCGGTATACGGCCTGATTACAGCCATGATCGGGGGAGTTGTGGTGGCTTTTTTGGCAGGATCTCAATTAACCATTAAGGGCCCGGCTGCAGGCCTGATTGTAATTGTAGCAGGCGCGGTATCCGAGTTCGGCGGAGGCGAAACCGGCTGGCACATGGCCTTGGGCGCCATTGTGGTGGCTGGCATCCTTCAAATTTTGTTTGGAGTGTTCAAATTGGGCTCCTTAAGCGACTTTTTCCCCTTATCTGCGGTACACGGCATGCTTGCAGCCATCGGGATCATCATCATCAGCAAACAATTACACGGCCTGGTGGGCCAAAATCCCTTGACACCAGAAGGGAAACCCATGGTGGAACCCTTGGAATTGATCGGCGCCTTGCCGCACTCACTTTCCAATCCCAATGTAAGCGCCATGATTGTTGGCCTGATTAGCCTGGCCCTTGTTCTGGGTTGGCCAATGATTAAAGTAGGCTTCCTGAAAAAAATCCCGGCTCCCCTGGTCGTATTGCTGGTTGCCATTCCGCTTTCATATGGTATTGGTTTGCAGCACATTGTAGACGACAAAGGCATTCCAAAATACTTTGTTCACTTCAGTAAAGGTTTGCTGGATATCCTTGCTGTAAACGTAAGTTTCGACGGCTTGTCACAAAGTGGCGCTTTCGTCAAATACGTAATCATGTTTGCCTTGGTGGGTAGCCTTGAAGCCCTCCTCACCGTTAAAGCAATAGACATGCTGGATCCTTATCGCAGAAAAGCCAATGCCAACAAAGACCTCATTGCCATCGGGTTAGGGAATACCCTGGCAGGCATTTTGGGGGGCTTGCCTATGATTTCCGAAGTAGCCCGTTCTTCTGCCAACATTACATATGGCGCAAAAACACGCTGGGCCAACTTCTTTCACGGATTGATCATGGCCTTGTTTTTGTTATTGGCTGTTTATTTCAGCGATTTGATTCCCAAACCAGCCTTGGCTGCCATGCTGATCGGAGTAGGTATCAAACTGGCGCATCCACGCGAATTTATGCACATGTGGCATATTGGACGCGAACAATTACTCATTTTCATCGCAACCATTTTAGTAACTTTGTCTACCGATTTGTTGGTGGGTATTTTTGCAGGTATTTTGCTGAAAATCATCATCCATCTAATGAATGGTGCGCCGCTTTCTTCCTTGTTTAAAGCTCCGGCCAAAGTTTCATTTACCGATGATGCCT
>JAGWYI010000573.1 GCA_018969455.1 Bacteroidota bacterium
TTCCAGGATGATAAATTGTTGCGTGCCCTCGATGCCGGAATCCGACTCACCAATACATCCTACTCCGACGGCTGTAACCTGGGATACACCATTGGCTCGCAAACAGTTGATAAACAAATGGAAACGCAACCCCTTCTTACCCATGTGTTCTCTGCCGGAAACAACGGAACCGCCAATTGCAACTACGGCGCAGGAGCAGCCTGGGGCAATATAACCGGCGGACATAAAATGGCAAAAAATGCCATCGATGTAGGAAATCTATCTGCCGATGGCGCCCTCAACAACTCCTCCAGCCGAGGCCCCGCAAGCGACGGCCGACTAAAACCGGACATCTGCGCGATGGGAACCAATATGCTGATGACCCAACCATTCCAAACCTACTCCCAGGCTACCGGAACCTCTTTCTCGGCGCCCGCTACCGCCGGAAGCCTGGCCCAACTTACACAGGCTTTCCAATTCCTCCAAAACGGCGTCGAACCCCCTTCTGCCTTGCTGAAGGCCGCACTCCTCAATACCGCAACCGATCTGGGCAATCCAGGTCCCGATTTTTCTACCGGATACGGCCTCATTAATTCCTTCCAGGCGTACAAAACTTTCGAACAAAATAAATTCACCCAATATGTTGCCGAACAAGGATCTCAAGGTCTGCACACCATAACGGTGCCACCCGGAACACGGCAATTGCGCGCCATGATTGCCTGGACAGACCCCGCAGCCGCTGCTAATGCCGCTAAAACGCTGGTAAATGACCTCGATCTCCAAGTGCTCGCACCCGATGGCAGTATTTTCCTGCCCTGGAAACTCGACCCCACGCCCAACCCAACCGCCCTGAATACACCCGCAGCCCGCGGCCGTGACTCCCTCAACAATGTCGAACAAGTGCTCATCGATAATCCACTGCCCGGTAATTATGTAATCTGGATAAAAGGATATGCCGTTCCCATGCCCCCCCAAACCTATCAGGTGGTTTGGAGCCTGATAGATGATAAAATTCAAATTACTTACCCCGCTGGAGGCGAAGGTTTTGCACAAGGCCAATCCGAACGCATATACTGGGATGCACTCGGAAATACCGGCACTTTTAACCTCAGCTACAGCCTCGACGAAGGAAATAACTGGTCAAACCTCGCCTCCATCGCCGGCGATAAACGTTTTTTTGACTGGACCATTCCTGCCAACTCCGTTTCAGGAAAAACACGCTTGCGCATCGAACGAAACGGGCAATCATTCACTACTCCCAATTTTAGCATCGCTCCCGTCCCTTCCCAAATTACCATCGAAAAAGTATGCCCCGATTCTATGCGCATTTCCTGGAAAAAAACATCCGATAGCCTGCAATACGATGTGTACCTGCTCGGAAAAAAATACATGGAAATCGTTGGCCATACCCAGGATAACGCATACACTTTTCCAGTCTCCAATGGCGGCGCCACGCAATGGGTTAGTGTGCGATGCGCCGACTCTACTGGCCTCAGCGGCCGACGCGCTTACGCAGTACAATGGAAAGGCAACCTGAAAAATTGTACCCAAGCCTACGATGCAGGTTTGCGCAAACTGGTAACGCCGGCCGTAGATGCTTTTATTCAATGCAGCGGTTCCGACCAAACCATCAGCGTGCGCATCCTAAATGAAGGCGCCAACCCCATTGAAGGCGCTTTTGCTCACTATCAAATTGACAATCAGCCTGTTGTAGATCAACTCGTTCCAAATATCCCCGTTAATGATTCAATTACCTTTACCTTCACTAAACCCTTTTACATCGGAATCAATGGAAAGCTGAATTTGACAGTATGGCTGACTTACCCCCCCGACCAGGCTGCTTACAACGACACCATCAGCCGAATACTCCCCGTGATTTCGCAATCAACTGCCCTAGAATTTACCCAAACTTTCGAAGGAAATCCGAATATTCCTGCCGGCTGGACCGTAGTAAATCCCGACCAACAACTAACTTGGGAACTACAACGATCTGGTACCATCGGCGCGGAAGGGAACATCACCCGAGCGTTCAAACTGCCTTGTTATGACTACAATACTTCCGGCGCAGAGGATTATATATACACCATCCCGCTCGATTTGAGTGCGCTGCAAAACCCAACCTTACTTTTTGACCTGTCTTACGCACAATACGATGCCAATTCAAGTGAACAACTGAGGGTGGAACTCTTCGAAAATTGCCAACTAAACGGCACTCCTATTCAGTTGTGGAAAAAAGAGGGCAGCGCCCTCGCAACCGCAGCCGCTACAACTGGTAGCTATGTGCCTACCAGCGCCGGCAACTGGCGCACCGAAGGCGTTGATTTGAGCCCCTTTAAAGGCCAAAATGTGCTGCTCCGTTTTGCCTCCGTAAACAACTATGGCAACAACATGTACCTCGATAACATAAAACTGATCAATTTTAAACCCGCAGCCCCAATCGCCGATTTTATGGCAAGCACAGATACCATTTGCCGATTGGATACCATCGTTTACCAGGTTGTTAATCAAGATCCTATCACTCAGGATTTTAACTGGTATTTTGGTACGCAGTCCTTACCCAATACCGCCACAGGCCCCGGCCCGCATAAAGTATGGTACATTTCCGGTGGAACAAAAAATGTGCGCCTGATTGCAAGCAGTGCCTTCGGTAAGGATACCATCACCAAACCCATCGTGGTGCGCAACTTCCCAACCGCATCCTTCACAACCCAGGTGAATGACCTGAGCGTTGGTTTCAACAATACCAGCCAATTTGCAAATTCCTTTTTGTGGGACTTCGGCGACGGAAGCACCAGTACCGAAAAATCACCCGTACACACCTATGCCAGCCCTGGAAACTACACCGTAAAAC
>JAGWYI010000574.1 GCA_018969455.1 Bacteroidota bacterium
TTTTGATTAACGCCTCTTGCCAATTAATCCTCAAAATCCTCCAATTCCTGCTATATATTTGCCCCTAAGAGGAGTATTTGCCCCTGTAAAAGGAAATAAACATGTCTAAAATCACCGATTTTACTGCTGAAATTGAAGCAGGATATACTTTTTCCGGCGCCTCGCTTGTTTTGGGTGGCGCCACGCTCGACGGTACAGCCGTGCAAGGGCTTCAAGTAAAAGTGCCCTTGCGCACCATGAACCGCCACGGGCTTATCGCAGGTGCTACCGGCACCGGAAAAACCAAATCCCTGCAAGCTATTGCCGAACAACTGGCTGCCAATGGGGTGCCTTCCCTGCTGATGGACATCAAAGGCGACCTGTCGGGCATTGCCATGCCAGGCGCCGACAATCCCAAAATCACGGAGCGCGCCGGACACATCGGCATCAGCTGGCGGCCAACGGGCAATACAGTGGAATTTTTATCGCTTTCCGGCGAAAAAGGAGCCCGCTTGCGGGCAACTGTCCTCGAATTCGGTCCCGTTTTGTTTAGCCGAATTCTCGGACTCAACGATACCCAGGGCGGCGTGGTGGCCGTTGTATTCAAATATTGCGAAGACCGCAATTTGCCCCTGCTGGATTTAAAAGATTTTAAAAAAGTACTGCAATTTTTGGGCAATGAAGGTCAGGCTGAAATGGAAGCCGAATACGGCCAATTCAGCGCTGCAACCGCAGGCACAATCCTGCGTAAAGTAGTGGAACTCGAACAACAAGGGGCCGAACAGTTTTTTGGTGAACTGTCTTTCGATGTACAGGATCTCTGCCGTATCGATGAAAATGGAAAAGGGATCATCAGTGTGGTGCGTTTGAGCGATATTCAGGATAGGCCCAAGTTATTCAGCACTTTTATGTTACAAATGCTTGCTGAAATTTATTCCTCCTTCCCGGAAGCCGGCGATGTGGAACAGCCCAAATTGTGCATTTTTATCGATGAGGCCCATTTGGTGTTTCAGGAAGCATCCGATGCCTTGATGCAACAAATTGAAACCATCATCAAACTCATCCGCTCCAAAGGGGTAGGGGTGTACTTTATTACCCAAAACCCTTCCGATGTTCCCGATAGTGTGCTGGCCCAATTGGGTATGAAGGTGCAGCATGCCCTGCGCGCATTTACCGCCAAAGACCGAAAAGCCATTAAAATGGCCGCCGAAAACTATCCAATTACCCAGTTTTATGAAACAGAAGACTTGCTTACCAATCTGGGCATTGGTGAAGCACTGGTAAGCGTCTTGAATGAAAAAGGAATCCCAACCCCACTCGTGCACACCCTCATGCGCCCGCCTGAAAGCCGGATGGACATCCTGACACCTACCGAAATTGATCAAATTATCGACCAATCCCTATTGGCTCGCAAATACAACCAACTGATTGATCGCCAAAGCGCCTACGAAATTTTAAGCGAGAAAATTCAGGAAGCCCAGGAAAATGCAGGCAATGCAGGCAAAAACACCGATAATCGAACAGGAAAGCCAGAAAAATCAGTCATTGAAACTGTAATGGACAATCCCATAGCCCGTCAGGTTGGACGTACCGTCGCGCGCGAGCTGACCCGTGGATTATTGGGCGTATTGGGTTTGGGCGGCAGCAGCAGTCGACGCCGAAAAGGAGGCTGGTTTTAAGCATTGGCCAAACACAATTGCGCTTTTCTTAAATTTCTGGAATTCAAAAACTCCGATGAACGTTTTCGCTTCCATCGGAATAAGTCTTTTTCCAGGCCTTTCAATTTTTTCCTAAATTATGATCCTTCATCGTATGAAAAAAATGTTGCTTCTCCTGGGATGCCTGTTTCAAGCATGTTTTTCTTTCGCCCAACTTATGCCCCAACAGTGGCAATCCGATTTGGAACTTTTGAAAAAAAGCATGTCGGAACAAGCGCCTTTGTTCTTTCAACGGCAATCCAAAAAGTCTTTCGAACAAGCAATCTCCGATCTTTCGGCCAAGTTGCCCCAATTAAATAATTTTCAAACCGCACTCAGCATTCAATCAATTCTGGCGCGTGCGCACGATGGAAATACTTATGCTGAATTGAAAAGCCTCATGATGGCTGAGAATCCCATTCCTTTTGGATTGGGCTATTATGCCGATGGCATATTCGTGAGCGGCACAGTTAAGAAATTTGAAAAAGCCATGGGGAAAAAAGTCCTCAAAATTAACGGACAAGACATCAAATCTGTTGTGGAGCGCCTTTCTATGTTTGTTTCCAGCGACAACGATCTGAGTGTCATGCGGGATGGCTTTAATTTGATACGGTTTCCCGGCGCTTTTAAAATGGCCGGAATTTCCGCCAACGATACGCTCAATCTATTGCTTGAAAACAGTTCAGGCAAAACGGAATTGGTTAAACTTTACCCAATAAACCTCAAAAACAGCAAAGACATGATGCCTCTGGCTACCCAACAGGAGCAGAAGGACTTGCGCTGGCAGCCCATGCAGAATTATTACACCAACCATTGGCTTGCAGAAGACAGTACGCTGTACATCCAATACAATCGATGCCTGAGTGCTGAAATGTCGCTTGAAGCAGGCGATTCCATAAGCGCACGTCAGTTGCCTCCTTTCGCCCCTTTTGCCGATTCAATTATTGCTTTTTTGCAACGCACACCCGGCACAAAACTCTTGTTCGATCTGAGGTTTAACACAGGCGGAAACCCCGCAGATGGGCTCCGACTCATCGAACGAATTAAGGCAGATCCCAACTTAAATCGAAAAGACCGAATCTTTGTAGCAACCAATCTTTACACAGCAGGCGCTGCCATAACCAGTGCATCTCAATTTGGTAAGGAAACCA
>JAGWYI010000575.1 GCA_018969455.1 Bacteroidota bacterium
TTTTGTTCCCGAAAAAAGCGGACAAACGGACCCATTCCACAAATTTCCTGATCAGGTTCCCTTCATTTTTTCCAAATTGCATTTCACCATGAAAAAATTCTCAAGCACTGTGCTGCGCATCGCAACCATTGGCATTCAACTGCTCCTTCAACGGGATGCATTCGCCCAACAAAAAGGAGAACCTTTTGATGACATTGACATTACCTGGCAAAATGGCAGCGACCGCCGGGATTCCAGCGTATTCAAAAACCTGAAATATTTTTCGCCCTGCGTACTCATCGATGTCAATTACACCCATTCGTTCAACAACCCCAACGATAATACGGTGGTGGGTTCAACTGCGCTCGCACGCAACAACGAAATTCAACTTTCGGCCCTGCATTTTGGCGGCGACTTCAACTACAACAATGCCCGGGCGCGTTTTATGACCCAGTTTGGTACACGTTCCATCGTGGTACCCCGTAACGATTTCAGCCCGTACCGCGGCCAATACCAACTGGCCAATGTGTACCGCTACCTCAGCGAGGCATACGCCGGTTACCACTTCAACAAATGGTATGGCATTAACATCGACGCCGGTATGTTCATGTCTTACATCGGCTTGAACTCCTATTATCAGCCCGAAAACTGGGAATATCAAGCCTCTTTTACCTCCGACAACACCCCCTGGTTTTTTAACGGCATCCGTTTGCAGATTTTCCCAACCAAACACCTGAAAATCGAGCCCTGGATCATCAATGGTTGGCAGAGCTACGGAAAATTCAACAAAATGCCCGGAATCGGTACCAACATCACCTGGATGCCCAACAGCAACCTGAAACTGCTCACCAACGATTACTACGGCACCGACGCCGGCGGAATCCCGGCGCGTCACCGATTCCACTCCGACAACAGCCTCCTGCTGCGTTATCTCAATAAACCCCAATCAAATGGCATCAGCCGTATGGCATTTTCTTTGACCGCCGACTTCGGCTTCGAGAAAGGCGGGGGCGTAAACGGACTTAAAAACGGCAACAGCGCCGAAGGCCCGGCCCAGTATTTTGCCAGTGCCATGTTTTACAACCGAATCTGGTTTCACCACAACAAATTCGCCTGGACAATAGGGGGCGGGGTCATGAAAAACCCGGGAAGATACCTGGTGCTATACCCAACGGGGCAGGCAAGCCCCCTGCCCAACCCCAATAACCCAACTCAAACCGAAGGGGCATTCCCCTTCAGCGCCAATCCGGGCGACCCATTCCAGGGTTGGGATGTGTCTACCAACCTCGATTTTATCCCCAACCAAAGCATTTTGTTCCGATTGGAATTGGTTCACCGCGAATCCAGTGTGCCTTACTTTGCCGGAAAAGGCGGCGTTACCTCTCAAACCGGCTACGCCACCAGTGTGCTGGATCCCAACTGGCGCCCGGATCTGGTAAAAGCCGAAAGCCGGATTATTCTCGCGGTGTTGTTCAGAATCTGATGTTTGTACAGCTGCCAGGTACACTGGAGGGCAGAAAAAACAGGCGCCGATTTTTTGTTTCCTGCCGAATTCAGCGCCTGCTGTATTTTTATGGCGCAATTACCATGCTCTGCCTGATACTGAAAAACACGCATTTGCACATCGTTTTTTTTATATATACAAACCATGAAAATTTTTTACCTCCTGCCTTTTCTCTTCAGCGCCTGTGCCCTGGAGGCGCAAACCGATTCGCTGCCCAAAATCCCCTTCGACGGGATGGACCTGAGCTGGATCAATGGCCAGAATCGCCAAACGCATTTTCCGCTTGTTTTTAAAGAAAAAGGAAGCGATAATGGCATCATTTCAGGCGTCGCCTACCTCGACTCTTATTTCAATTACAATTTTGCACACCCCGTCGACAATACGCAAACGATTTCAAGCTCCATCGGCCGCAGCAACGAATTTGCCGTAAACCTCGCCAGCATCGGTATTGAAAGCAATTACAAAAACGTAATCGGCCGCATTTGGCTGCAATACGGACAAATGGGCAGTGTGGTGCAAGACCTCGACGGTACGGTTAACCGCGGCCGGAACTCCAGCGTAAGCAACCTTAAAAATTTCCGAGAGGGTGCTGCAGGTTATCATTTCAACAAATGGTACGGCATCAACCTGGAAATGGGCATCTTTATGAGCTATATCGGGCTTGAAAGTTACCTTTTGCAAGAAAACTGGAATTATCAGCGCTCGATCGTGTGCGAATTCACCCCCTTTTATTTTACCGGCGCGCGTGCTCAAATTTTTCCAAATAAAAAATACCGCACCGAAATTTGGCTGCTCAACGGCTGGCAATCATACAATTCCTGGAGCAAAGGCATTGGCATCGGCTCGAGCAATTATTACCGCCCAAACGAAAATTTGCAACTGGTAGCCAATTTTTACCTGGGCCGAGACACCCGAAACAGCAATAAAATCCGATTTCACCACGACAACTCGGTGGTACTGCGTTATTTCCGGAACAAACCCGGTACGGGTATTTCACAAGCCGCCATCAGCATCAATTCCCATTACGGTTTTCAAAACGGGGATGGCATCTCCCCGCGCGATGAGTTTATGGCAGGCATTTCCATTGCCAACCGCCTGTGGTTCCATCAAAACAAATTAGCCTGCACCCTGCGCACCGATGTCATCACCAACCCAAGCGGCTACCTGGCGTTTACACCCAGCCCGGTAACACCCAATGCATTCACCGAGGTTTTTGATAAAAATCCGCGCCAGAAGGTCAACCTGTTTCAAACAACGCTTACGTTCGATGTCCTGCCAAACGACCATATTACGTTTCGTCTGGAGTTCGTGACCCGGCAATCCAATGTACCCTAT
>JAGWYI010000576.1 GCA_018969455.1 Bacteroidota bacterium
GATTCGATCTTTAATTCTCGAAAAGCGCAGACATTTCTAATCCAAAGTACCTTGATGTTTAATTTCCGTTTAAAATTAGCAGAAAACATAGTTTGTTTTAATTCGATCTAAGTGGTTTATAGTGTTGTTTTGAAAAAATCCTATCATCAAAATATTAAGTATTTCTTATGAACATATCCTTTTACTTCATACGCTGTTTCAGTTCGTTCAACAACTGTTTCAATAAAAATCCAAGGGTCGTTGTTCATGTTTAAAACTGTTACTGTTTCTCCGTTGAACAATTTAAAAAACGCCTTGTAATTGGTTCCCGGCCCTTCACGTACATTGAGATATTCGTTCCCTACAATAGCTTCATACCGAAAGTAGTTAGATGGCGTTCGAGGCTGGTATTTTGGTGCGGCACTCGATTTTGAGTGCCAGTTGTTGGCGTTTAAATTTCGTGTCCGCTCTGGTCTGGTCGGCAAGAAAATAGTGTTTTTCGATGAACTGCTGGGATTACAAACACCGCAGGATCCACCGCTGTTGCAATGCGCACAATAGTTGCAACTTCTACAAACACCACAATATGTGGAACCGGAACAGCGGCCACAAATTACGCCTTCATGAAATTTGAATTTGGAATCGCCCAGAAAGCAGATACTTCCCAACAATACTATTGAAAATACATAGGGTTTCATATTTTTTGGAGGGTTTTTTCTATTTTTATTTCGCAAATAGGATGCCAGAATTCGCTGAATAATTGAGGGGGTGGTATGTTTTTAAAAAATAATTGGAGTGGAGATGGATTAAAGTTCATCTCCATGCTAGGGCGTAACGATTGGAACCTTATTCCGCGGTGGATTACTTGAAACGAGAACACATCTTTTTTGATTTGGGATTGTATTTTTGATAAAACATCCCTGCCCCAAAGAGGGAAAACGTAAATGCCCCCGGCTGAAATCTTAGTTAAAATGGTGTGTATATCGCGCAAGGCCCGCAAGCGGGCTAAATATTGGACCTAAGTTGAGCCTTCCCACATTACTCCCAACCAACCAGGGTCGTTTTACACCCTGCTGTTCCTCCAGTTACATCCGGAGTTAAGCAAATTTGACCGCATTACGGTCCCGTATCCCAATGCATTCCCCGCCAACAAATACCCCATGCAGGGACGCAACCCTTTGCGTCCCTGCATGGGGTTATTCGAACCCAACTCGGCCGTTTAATTTTCCACCGTCACATCCCCCGTATACATCTGCACGGTTCCGTCGAGGAACCGGACCTTTGCCAGGTATACGTACACGCCGGGGAGCACTTTTTGTCCTTTGTACATGCCGTCCCAGGCCTTGCTCAGGTCGTCGGGGTCGGCGTTTTTAACTTCAAAAAGGTGCTCGCCCCAGCGGTTGTAGATTTGCAGCAACTCGATTTGTTCTACGGTGCTTCCACAATAAATGTAGAACAAATCATTCTGGTAAGGGCTGCCGGGCCGGAATACGTTCGGAATATACACCCGCTCCGGTTTCAGGACTTTGATGTGTACGCGGTCGTGCGCAAAACATCCGGCTGTGTCTGTAAGCTCCAGTTCAACGTCGAGGGAATGGAGGGGGATGAATTGCTGCAGGAGTGTGCCCTTGTGCAGGGTGTCTAACAGGGGTTTCCAGACCACGGAGGCCAGGCTGCTGAGCGGCGCCGGTACGATCGCCTCCAGGTTTACCTGTTCGCCCAGCACGACCTGCACCGCATCAATCAGATCGGGAACCACAGAGGGCGGCTCTATGATGCTGAGCGGCTTGCTTTCCCAGGTACAACCCGCGGAGTCGCGCAAAGTGACGGTGTACACGCCTGCCGGCAATTGGTTGAATACCCCGCTTTTCCCGAAATGAACCCCGTCAATCGCAAAAGTGACGGGTGGTTTGCCGGATGTAACGCCGCCCACAAGAATGGATCCGTCTTTTTCCCCGTAACAGCTGATGTTTTCGGCTATTACTGACTGCGCGGCGGGGCTGTCGGAATCCAGGGTTACCACGGCTTCGTCGGTGGCGCTGCAACCGGCTGCGTTGGTGATTTGCAACTGGTAGGTTCCGGCTGCTGTGACGGTCAACCCCAGGCTTGTACCCACTGGAGTGCCATTGAGCGTCCATCGGTACTGAATTCCGCTGCCGCCGCTCGAACTGCCCGTGAGTGTTGCTGTTTTGTGCAGACAATCGAGCGTCTGGTCGCTGCCTGCCTGGGCTTTGGGTGTCGGCAAGATGTTGACCGTCGCATTTACGGATTGATCCGGGCAGGGCGCGGCGGCATCTAAAGTGTATTTAAACACATAGGAACCCGGCGCTTGCGACGCCAGATGGAAGGTTCCGGCTGCTGCATTGAATCCGCCCGGGCCGGATGGAATGCCGGAGGTCTCGGTCCAAACCCCTCCGGGATCTGCTCCGGATATCAGCTTGCCCAGCTGGATGAGGCTGTCTGTTCCGGCGCACAGTTCCACGGGTGCGCCTGCCATGCCGGCGTGTACTGCTTGGCTGACTTGCACCACCAGGTTTTGGTTCAGGCTGCTGGTGCAAACCGGCAGGGTTCCATCGCTGACAGAAAGCAGGGTGTACACGGTGTTTTGTGTGGGAGCAACCGGAACCGTAAGGTTTTGCGGGTTCAGGAGTTTGACAAACTGGTTGGCAACACCGTCGTTGTAGTTGACGGTGAGCGGATACGTTCCCGTGCCGCTGAACGTGAGCAGGGTGCTGCTTCCATTGCAAATGGTAGCAGCGCCGGAAAATGCGGCTTGCGGCATGGGTTTCCATCGCACGGGTGTGCCGGGTGCGATGCTCAGGCAAGGGTCGG